>NZ_KV830925.1:775-1271 GCF_001836955.1 Staphylococcus sp. HMSC063A07 | reverse complement strand
GTAACAGTAGACAATCCAAGCACATTGCCAAATGGTCAAACGCCTGGAACGTACACAGTACCAGCAACGGTAACATACCCAGATGGATCAAAAGATCATGTGAATGTACCGGTAACAGTGAAAGAACAACCAGACAAAGACAAATATGAACCGAAAGTAACACCAATCACAAAAGGGTTTGGTACACCAACAACAGCGGATGAAGTTAAAAAAGCAGTAACCGTACCAGATTACCCAAGTTCAAAAGGCACACCAACAGTAACAGTAGATAATCCAAGCACATTACCAGATGGTCAAACCCCAGGTACACACAATGTACCAGTGACAGTGACATATCCAGATGGCACAAAAGACCATGTGGATGTGCCAGTAACAGTGAAAGAACAACCAGACAAAGATAAATACGAACCAAAAGTGACGCCAGTCACAAAAGATTTTGGTACACCGACAACAGCGGATGAAGTCAAAAAAGCAGTGACTGTTCCGGATTATCCAA
>NZ_KV830925.1:368-675 GCF_001836955.1 Staphylococcus sp. HMSC063A07 | reverse complement strand
TGTGCCAGTAACAGTGAAAGAACAACCAGATAAAGACAAATATGAACCAACTACTAAACCAATTACTAAATCATTTGGTACGCCAACGACAGCAGATGAAGTCCAAAAAGCAGTAACGGTACCAGGTTTCCCAAGCTCGAAAGGTACACCAGTAGTAACAGTAGATAATCCAAGCACATTGCCAAATGGTCAAACACCGGGCACATATACAGTGCCGGTAACAGTAACATATCCAGATGGTACAAAAGACCATACCAATGTTACTGTTAATGTTGGCGATCCAGATAGCGGAAAATATGAACCGAAA
>NZ_KV830925.1:0-268 GCF_001836955.1 Staphylococcus sp. HMSC063A07 | reverse complement strand
GACACCAATCACAAAAGATTTTGGTACACCGACAACAACGGATGACGTAACAAAAGCAGTGACCGTGCCAAACTATCCAAGTGATAAACCAGCACCAAAAGTAAGTGTAGATGATCCAAGTACATTACCGAACGGTAAGACACCAGGAGAATACACAGTACCAGCAACGGTGACATATCCAGATGGCACAAAAGATCATGTCAATGTACCTGTAAAAGTTGGGAATCCAGATAGTAGTAAATATGAACCAAAAGTAACGCCAATCACA
>NZ_KV830924.1:397430-466259 GCF_001836955.1 Staphylococcus sp. HMSC063A07 | reverse complement strand
GATTCCGATAGCGACGCAGATTCTGACAGCAATTCCGGTTCCGACAGCAATGTGGACTCAGATAGTGATTCAGAAAATGATAATGTAAGTGTTGAAGTTGATAATAATTCTAATCAACGTGGTATATCAATAATGAAAGCTCAACATCAACATTATGACTCAAATAACACTACACAGAAAAACACAGATAAATCCTTGCCAAAAACAGGAGAACAGTCAGAACAAACTGGCTTTATATCAAGCATACTTCTATTTTTAGGTGGATTATTATTCTTAAATCGTCGACGTTCAAAAAAAGAAGATAAATAAAAGATAGTAAGATGGAAATGTTCTATTAAATATGTAATACTATTATAAATTTAAGCATTACGAATATGAATCTTATAAACTAAGTTACTATACGGGAGTGGAAATGAAAGTTAAAATAACTTTTCCAGCTCCCGTTAACTTATTTGCAGCTATATATTTAACAATTATTAAGTAAAATTATTTATTTGATAGTAGGAACTAAGTTATATAAAATGATATACTTAAGAAGTTGTTTATCAATATGATAGACAAGAGATTATTAAAATGAATACTGTGATGTAAATAGAAATCATTAAAACGGATATAGTATCAAAGTTAGCATTTTTCTTATATATATTTAAATTTAAAACGTGTTCTTATAAAATAATGCTAAGATAGCTAAACCATGAGTAATAAGTATTATGAAGGTTTATAAAATGAATTGACATTATATGTACGTTTTATATAGTATTTTTGAATAAGTAATGATTTTCAGCATGAAATCAAATAAATTATAGAGGTGTAGTTATTGAGCATATTAATTACAGTTGTATCATTTGCTATCGTATTTGGAGTGCTAGTGACAGTGCATGAATATGGGCATATGTTTTTTGCAAAGCGTGCAGGAATTATGTGCCCAGAATTTGCAATTGGGATGGGACCAAAAATCTTTAGCTTTAGAAAGAATGAAACGTTATATACGATCCGTTTGTTACCAGTTGGTGGCTATGTCCGTATGGCAGGTGATGGGCTTGAAGAACTGCCAGTACAACCTGGTATGAATGTTAAAATTAAACTCAATGAGCAAGATGAAATTACACACATTATTTTAGATGATCAGCACAAATTTCAACAAATTGAAGCTATCGAAGTTAAAAAATGTGATTTTAAAAATGAGTTATTTATAGAGGGTATTACAGCGTATGATGAACAACGTCATCACTTCAATATTGCGCAGAAAGCGTTCTTTGTTGAACATGGTAGTTTAATTCAAATTGCCCCTAGAAATCGCCAATTTGCACATAAAAAACCGTTACAAAAGTTTTTAACACTTTTTGCTGGGCCATTGTTTAATTTTATTTTAGCGTTAGTTCTTTTTCTTGGATTAGCTATGTATAGTGGTGCACCGACTACTATAGTAGACAAAACAATTGATAAATATCCTGCCCAACAAGCTGGTATTCATAAGGGAGATAAAATTCTTCAAATCGGCGGGCAAGACATCAAAAATTTTAAAGACATTCAGAAAACCTTAGATGGCACGAAAGCTAAAAGCACAATAGTAAAAATTGAACGCGATAATAAAACAAAGAATATCGAAATTAAACCTAAAGAATTTAAACAAAAAACTACTAAAACTAAAACACAATCTACATTTTTATTGGGTATTGCACCAACATATGACCATTCTTTACTACCATCGTTAAAATTTGGTGTAACAGAATTCTTCGATAAAGGAAAGCTAATATTCCAGGCTGTGGGTACATTATTAGCTAGTATTTTTACAGGAGACTTTACGTTTAATATGTTAAATGGACCTGTGGGTATTTATCATAATGTAGATACGGTAGTAAAATCTGGAATTTATAATCTAATAAGTTATACAGCGCTATTAAGTGTTAACCTAGGTATAATGAATTTATTACCAATACCTGCCCTTGACGGTGGTCGTATTTTATTCGTTATTTATGAAGCTATCTTTAGAAAACCAATTAATAAAAAAGCAGAAACAATGATTATTGCAGCAGGGGCTATTTTTGTCTTGCTTGTTATGATAGCAGTAACATGGAATGATATTCAACGCTATTTCTTATAATTATAGGAGGAGAAAGTCATGAGACAATCAAAAGTATTTATACCAACTATGAGAGAAGTGCCTGCTGAAGCTGAAGCTTTGAGTCATCAATTACTCCTTAAAGCGGGACTAATCAAACAAAGTACAAGTGGTATTTATAGTTACTTACCATTAGCAACACGTGTCCTTAATAATATTTCTAAAATCATTCGCGAAGAAATGGAACGCATTGATGCAGTTGAAATTTTAATGCCAGTATTACAACAAGCTGAACTTTGGGAAGAATCAGGTCGTTGGAGCGCATACGGTCCAGAATTAATGCGCTTAAAAGATAGAAATGGGAGAGAGTTTGCATTAGGGCCTACACATGAAGAGGTAGTTACTTCTTTAGTTCGAGATGAATTAAAATCATACAAGCGTCTACCACTTACGCTATTTCAAATTCAGTCAAAATTCCGTGATGAAAAACGACCACGTTTCGGCTTATTACGTGGACGTGAGTTTATAATGAAAGATGCCTATTCTTTTCACGCTGATGAAGCATCATTAGATGCAACATATCAAGACATGTATCAAGCATATGGAAGAATTTTTAAACGTGTAGGTATTAACGTGCGCCCTGTACTTGCCGATTCTGGTGCTATTGGTGGCAATCATACCCACGAATTTATGGCACTAAGTAAAATTGGCGAAGATACGATTGTTTATAGTAATGAAAGTGATTATGCAGCTAATATTGAAAAAGCAGAAGTTGTATATCAGCCACAACGTCAAGAAGAATCGTCAGCAGACTTAACTAAAATTGAAACACCAAATGTTAAAACTGCCCAAGAGTTAGCAGACTTCCTACAGTTACCATTAAACGCCATTGTTAAATCAATGATTTTTAAAATAGACGGTGAATTTGTCATGATTCTTATCAGAGGTCATCATGAACTTAATGACGTTAAATTAAAATCATATTTTGGCACAGATGCTATTGAGATGGCAACAGAAGATGAAATTGTCAATTTAGTAGGTGCACATCCGGGTTCACTAGGTCCAATTTTTGATAAAGATATCAAAATAATTGCTGATAATTATGTGCAAGATTTAACGAATTTAGTCATAGGTGCTAATGAAGATGGTTATCATTACATGAACGCAAATATAGGCAGAGATTTTACTGTAGATGATTTTGGTGATTTTCGTTTTATTCTTGAAGGTGAAATGTTGAGCGATGGATCTGGTAAAGCTCAATTTGCAGAAGGTATTGAGGTTGGACAAGTCTTTAAACTTGGCACTAAATATTCTGAAGCGATGAATGCGACGTTCTTAGATAATCAAGGAAAAGCACAACCATTAATTATGGGATGCTATGGCATCGGTGTTTCTCGTACATTAAGTGCTATTGTTGAGCAAAATAATGATGATAACGGTATTATTTGGCCTAAAACTGTAACACCGTTTGATTTGCATCTTATTACTGTAAATCCTAAAAAAGAAGAACAACAATCATTAGCAGATAATTTGTATGAGCAACTTAACGGTATGTTTGACGTATTATATGATGATAGAAAAGAACGTGCCGGTGTGAAATTTAATGATGCAGATTTAATTGGGTTACCTATTCGTATTGTTGTAGGTAAACAAGCAGCTGAAGGCATCGTTGAAGTCAAAGTTCGACGTACAGGCACAAGTGAAGATGTACATGTTGAACAACTTGAACAATACATTAAAGCTATTTATAACGAATTATAAAGTTTAAAAGTATAAATGACATAAAGCGGTGAAAATTCCTACTCATAGGTTTTCACCGCTTTTGATTGAACAAAGTACCTGGTTGTGTAACAAAAAGTTATTTTGCAGACATGAATTTTTTAAATTACAGTAGTATAATAAGAAGTAAATTTATTTTTGAATTATTAGCAAAAATTGATATTTTAACGTGATAAAAGTAATATTTTAAGGTGGTAGTTGTCTTGGCAATGACAAATCAAGAAAAATTTAAAGTACTTGCTGACCAGATTAAAATAGCTAATCAGCTTGAGCAAGATATTATAGAACAAGGCGAATTAATGCGTATAGATGTTTCGAAAAAGAACAGAACTTGGGATTTCCAAATTAAGTTACCACGTTTTTTATCTAAAGAAGACTATCTTATCTTTACACACGCAATAGTCGAAGAATTTAAAGAAATAGCAACTGTACAGTGGCATTTTACTATTGCTGATACTCATAACCAAGATGAATTTGCGATAAAATATTTTGATTATTGTATTGATCAGACAGCATTATCTCCAAAAGTTAAAGGACAGTTAAAGCAAAAAAGCCTAATTATGTCAGGCGATGTCTTGAAAGTGATGGTTTCTAATGATGTCGAAAGAAATCACTTTGACAAAGTTTGTAATGGGAGTTTGGTAAAGGCATATCAGCAGTGTGGTTTTGATATCAATAAAGTTGTTTTTGAAACAGATCATAGTCATCAAGATGAAAACTTAGCATCACTTGAAGCACATATTCAACAAGAGGATGAACAAAGTGCACGTGAAGCTACGGAAAAACTTGAAAAAATGAAAGCAGAAAAAGCGAAACAACAAGACAATAACGAAAGTACCGTTTCTAAGTGTCAAATTGGAAAAACAATACAAGTTGAAAATATTAGAACTATCGAATCAATTGTTGAAGAGGAATTTAAAGTTGCAATTGAAGGGGTTATTTTTGATATAAATTTAAAAGAACTTAAAAGTGGTCGTCACATAGTCGAATTAAAAGTTACTGATTACACAGACTCATTAGTATTAAAGATGTTCACACGTAAAAACAAAGATGACTTAGATCACTTTAAAGCTTTAAGTGTCGGCAAGTGGATACGTGCTCAAGGACGCATTGAGGAAGATAGTTTTGTCAGAGATTTAGTTATGATGATGTCTGATATTGAAGAAATTAAAAAAATACCTAAACAAGATAAATCAAAAGAGAAGCGCGTAGAATTTCATTTACATACTGCAATGAGTCAAATGGATGGGATACCTAACATTAATAGTTATGTTGCTCAAGCAGCCGAATGGGGTCACAAAGCGATAGCAGTGACGGATCACAACGGTGTTCAAGCATTTCCAGATGCGCATAGTGCAGCAGAAAAGCATGGCATAAAGATGATTTATGGAATGGAAGGTATGTTGGTAGACGATGGTGTGCCTATTGCATATAAACCCACGAATCGTGACTTAAAAGATGCTACTTATGTAGTGTTTGACGTTGAAACAACGGGTTTATCCAATCAATATGATCAAATCATTGAGTTAGCGGCTGTTAAAGTTTATGATGGTGAAATTATTGATAAATTCGAACGTTTTAGCAATCCACATCAAAAATTATCAGAAACAATTATTAATTTAACGCATATTACAGATGATATGTTGACAGATGCACCCGAAATTGATGAAGTATTGACAGAATTTAAAGAATGGGTTGGGGATGCTATTTTCGTAGCACACAACGCTTCTTTTGACATGGGCTTTATTGACACCGGATATGAGCGCATAGGTTTTGGACCTTCGACCAATGGAGTAATCGATACGCTTGAATTATCTAGAACGATTAATACAGAATATGGTAAACATGGATTAAACTTTTTAGCTAAAAAATATGGTGTCGAACTTACGCAACATCATAGAGCAATTTATGATACTGAAGCTACTGCATATATTTTTATTAAGATGCTTCAACAAATGAAAGAATTAGGTGTATCAAATCATAAAGACATCAATAAGAAGTTGTCGAATGAGGACGCGTATAAACGTGCACGTCCATCTCATGTCACACTGATTGTCCAAAACCAAGAAGGACTTAAAAATCTCTTTAAAATTGTTAGTGCATCATTGGTCAAATATTATTATCGTACACCTCGTATTCCAAGATCTCTACTTGATGAATTCCGTGAAGGTCTATTAATTGGCACAGCATGTGATGAAGGTGAATTATTTACAGCTGTAATGCAACGCGATCAATCGGAAGTTGAAAAAGTTGCGAACTATTATGATTTTATCGAAGTTCAACCACCTGCATTGTATCAAGATTTACTTGATCGAGAGTTAATCCGTGACACAGCGACGTTACATGAGATTTACCAACGTTTGCTTAAAGCAGGAGAACAGGCCAATATACCTGTTATTGCAACAGGTAATGCCCATTACTTAAATGAACATGATGGCATAGCGCGTAAAATATTAATCGCTTCACAACCAGGTAACCCATTGAATCGTTCAACTTTACCTAAAGCACATTTTAGAACAACTGATGAAATGTTAGATGAATTTCATTTCTTAGGAGAAGAAAAGGCATATGAAATCGTCGTTAAAAATACAAATGCTTTGGCTGATCGCATTGAACGTGTTGTACCGATTAAAGATCAGTTATTTACTCCAAGAATGGAGGGTGCAAATGAAGAAATACGTGAATTAAGCTATAGTAATGCCAAAAAATTATATGGTGAAGATCTACCACAAATTGTTATTGATCGACTTGAAAAAGAGTTAGCCAGTATTATCGGTAATGGTTTCGCAGTTATATATTTAATCTCTCAGCGACTTGTTAAGAAATCTTTAGAAGATGGATATCTAGTGGGATCAAGGGGATCAGTAGGATCAAGCTTCGTAGCAACAATGACTGAAATTACAGAAGTTAATCCGCTACCTCCGCACTATATATGTCCACAGTGTAAAACGAGTGAATTCTTTAATGATGGATCTGTAGGTTCTGGCTTTGATTTACCAGATAAAAAATGTGAAACATGTGGCAGTGAATTAATTAAAGAAGGTCAAGATATTCCATTTGAAACATTCTTAGGATTCAAAGGTGACAAAGTACCTGATATTGACTTGAATTTTAGTGGTGAATATCAACCAAACGCGCATAACTATACGAAAGTTCTTTTCGGAGAAGACAAAGTATTTCGTGCAGGGACTATAGGTACAGTTGCTGAAAAAACTGCCTTCGGATATGTTAAAGGCTATTTAAATGATCAAGGAATTCATAAGCGTGGTGCTGAAATTGATCGTTTAGTTAAAGGATGTACAGGAGTAAAACGTACGACTGGACAACATCCGGGGGGCATTATTGTTGTACCAGATTACATGGATATCTATGATTTTACGCCAATTCAATATCCGGCTGATGATCAGAATTCAGCATGGATGACGACACACTTTGATTTTCATTCTATACATGATAATGTCTTAAAACTTGATATACTAGGGCACGATGATCCTACCATGATTCGTATGTTGCAAGATTTATCAGGTATTGACCCGAAAACAATTCCAGTTGATGATAAAGAAACAATGAAAATTTTTAGTAGCCCTGAAACGCTAGGTGTGACGGAAGAAGATATTTTATGTAAAACAGGGACGTTTGGGGTACCTGAATTTGGTACAGGATTTGTAAGACAGATGCTTGAAGATACAAAACCAACTACTTTTTCGGAGTTAGTACAAATTTCAGGATTGTCTCATGGTACAGATGTATGGTTAGGTAACGCCCAAGAACTAGTGCGAAGTGGTATATGTGATTTATCGGGTGTGATAGGTTGCCGTGATGATATCATGGTGTACTTAATGTACGCCGGACTAGAACCATCTATGGCATTTAAAATAATGGAATCCGTACGTAAAGGTAAAGGATTAACCGATGAGATGATTGAAACCATGAAAGAAAATAATGTACCAGACTGGTATTTAGATTCATGTTTGAAAATTAAGTACATGTTCCCTAAAGCACATGCGGCAGCATATGTTTTAATGGCAGTACGCATTGCTTACTTTAAAGTACATCATCCATTGTATTATTATGCAGCATATTTTACGATTCGTGCATCTGATTTTGATTTAATCACGATGATTAAAGATAAAGAAAGCATTAAAAATACTGTTAAAGATATGTATGCACGCTATATGGAATTAGGTAAAAAAGAAAAAGACGTATTAACAGTGTTAGAGTTAGTGAATGAGATGGCTCATAGAGGCTTTAGTATGCAGCCGATTAGTTTAGAGAAAAGCCAGGCATTTGATTTTATTATCGAAGGTGATTCTTTAATTCCACCATTTATTGCAGTTCCTGGACTTGGTGAAAACGTTGCGCAACGTATTGTAGAGGCGCGTAGTGAAGGTCCTTTCTTATCAAAAGAAGATTTAAATAAAAAAGCTGGCTTATCACAAAAGATTATTGATTACTTAGATGATTTGGGTTCTTTACCAGATTTACCAGATAAAGCACAGTTATCTATATTTGATATGTAATTGACGCACTAAATATTGTTACAATTTGTTTACTACAATTAGTTATGGTATACTTTAATTGTGTAAAAAATGATACTCAGGCAAAAAGAGTGGGCATATACCCGCTCTTTTCTATTTGCCAAAAAGGGAGGTCTGTATGAGCAAAATAACTGAAGAGGTAGAAACTCTTATTCAACCAGTGTTGGAAGCTTTAAATTATGAACTTGTAGAAGTTGAATTTGTGAAAGAAGGTAAAGATCATTTCTTACGTGTATCTATTGACAAAGAAGGTGGCGTAGATTTGAACGATTGTACACTTGCCTCCGAAAAAATTAGTGAAGTGATGGATGAGCATGATCCGATTAAAGAAATGTACTATCTTGATGTGGCTTCACCAGGTGCAGAGCGACCAATCAAAAAAGAGCAAGATTATCAAAAGGCAATCCAACAGCCTATCTTTGTGTCACTTTATGCACCTATCGAAAATAATAAAGAATGGCTAGGTATTTTAGTGGAAGTTACAGCAGAAACAATTACCATGGAAGTTAAAGAAAAAGCCAAGAAAAAACAAATTAGCATACCAAGAAATAAAATAGCAAAAGCACGTCACGCGGTAATGCTCTAACGTGATGAGGAGGAATAATTGTGGCAAGTAATGAACTATTATTGGCAACAGAATATTTAGAAAAAGAAAAGAAAATCCCAAGAGAAGTTTTAATTGATGCGATTGAAGCCGCATTAATAACGGCTTATAAGAAAAATTATGATAGCGCACGCAATGTTCGTGTCGAATTAAATATGGACGAAGGTACATTTAAAGTAGTGGCTCGCAAATCAGTAGTTGAAGAAGTTTCTGATCATAGAGATGAAGTGGATTTGAGTACTGCACTTGTTAAAAATCCTGCATACGAAGTGGGCGATATTTATGAAGAAGATGTGACACCAAAGGATTTTGGCCGCGTTGGCGCTCAAGCAGCTAAACAAGCTGTTATGCAACGATTACGTGATGCAGAAAGAGAAATCCTTTATGATGAATTTGTAGATAAAGAAGATGATATTTTAACTGGTCTTATTGACCGTGTTGATCATCGTTACGTTTATGTTAATCTAGGTCGTATTGAAGCCGTATTATCTGAAGCTGAAAGAAGTCCAAATGAAAAGTATATCCCTAATGAACGTATTAAAGTTTATGTCAATAAAGTTGAACAAACAACAAAAGGGCCTCAAATCTATGTGTCTCGCAGTCATCCTGGTTTGCTTAAACGATTATTTGAGCAAGAAGTTCCTGAAATTTATGATGGCACAGTAATCGTAAAATCTGTTGCACGTGAAGCAGGTGATAGATCTAAAATCAGCGTGTACTCAGAGAATCCAGACATCGATGCTGTAGGTGCATGTGTTGGTGCAAAAGGTGCACGTGTCGAAGCTGTTGTTGAAGAGTTAGGTGGAGAAAAAATCGACATTGTCCAATGGGATGAAGATCCTAAAGTTTTCGTTAAGAATGCTTTAAGTCCTTCACAAGTTTTAGAAGTTATTGTCGATGAAAGCAATCAATCAACTGTTGTCATCGTTCCAGATTATCAATTATCATTAGCTATTGGTAAAAGAGGGCAAAATGCGCGATTAGCAGCTAAATTAACAGGTTGGAAAATCGATATTAAATCAGAAACAGATGCATGTGAAGCAGGTATCTATCCTATTGTAGAAGCTGAAAATCATGCAGATGAAGCTGAAATTGAAATAGACGACGAATCAATTGAAACAACAGAAATAGATGCAGCTGAAGAATCCAAAAACACTGAAGAATAGGCTGGTGTATGTATCTTATGAAAAAGAAAAAAATACCAATGCGTAAATGTATCTTAACGAATGAGATGCAACCAAAAAAAGATATGATTCGAGTGGTTATTAATAAAGAAGGCGAGATATTTGCAGATGCTACTGGTAAGAAACCAGGGAGAGGTGCCTATGTTTCTAAAGTGGTTTCAGCTGTTGAACAGGCACAGCAAAAAGGCGTTTTAGAAAAGTACTTCAATGCGAGCAAAGAACAACTTGATCCGGTCTACAAGGAAATCATTCGACTTATATATAGAGAAGAGATACCTAAATGACTGAAGCTCAAATTATGAACTTTCTTGGCTTAGCCATGAGAGCAAGAAAAGTAAAGTCTGGTGAATCAGTTTTGATGACTGAAATCAAAAAAAAGACATTAACATTAGTCATCTTAGCTTCTGATGCATCTGATAATACAACAAAAACAATTAAAAATAAATGTCGTAGTTATCAAGTTCCGCTGAGAGTATTTGGAACGAAAGAACAATTAGGACAAGCTTTGGGCAAAAGCGAACGAGTTAATATCGGAATCACTGATGCTGGATTTGCTAAAAAATTAGTGTCAATGATCGATGAATATCGTAAGGAGTGATTATATGAGTAAACAAAGAATTTATGAATATGCGAAAGAATTAAATTTAAAGAGTAAAGATATTATAGATGAACTTAAAAGTATGAATGTTGAAGTATCTAATCATATGCAAGCACTAGAAAAAGAACAAATCACAGCGCTTGATAAAAAATTCAGACCACAAAAACAACAGAATAATAAACAAGAAGCTCAAAATAATCACCAAAAATCATCTAATAAATCAACTCAAAAATCAAATCAACAACAAGGTAGTAAACAACAAGGAAATCAACAAACTAAGAACAATCAAAAGAAAAGCAATCAAAATAATAATAAGGGCAATAAAAATAATAAAAGCAACAAAAATAGTAAAAACAATAAAAATAACAAAAATAATACGGTTAAAAAACCAGTTGAGCCTAAAGAAATTCCATCAAAAATTTCATATACTGAAGGTATTACAGTTGGAGAACTAGCTGATAAAATGAATGTAGAGTCAGCTGAGATTATAAAAAAATTATTCTTATTGGGTATTGTTGCCAATATTAATCAATCTTTAGACGAAGATACATTAGAACTGATTGCTAGTGATTATGATGTTGAACTTGAAAAAGAAATAGTTATTGATGAAGAAGATTTATCTATTTACTTTGATGATGAACAAGAAGATCCTGATGCAATTGAAAGACCTGCTGTTGTTACAATTATGGGACATGTTGACCATGGTAAAACGACACTTCTTGACTCAATTCGTCACACTAAAATGACTGCAGGAGAAGCTGGAGGGATTACGCAGCATATCGGTGCTTATCAAATTAAAAATGCTGGGAAGAAAATAACATTTCTAGACACACCAGGACATGCAGCATTTACAACGATGCGTGCTCGTGGTGCCCAAGTTACTGACATCACTATTTTAGTTGTGGCAGCTGATGATGGCGTCATGCCTCAAACAATTGAAGCGATTAATCATGCTAAAGAAGCAGATGTACCTACGATTGTCGCTGTAAATAAGATTGATAAACCAACAGCTAATCCTGATCGAGTTATGCAAGAATTAACTGAATATGGACTCATTCCTGAAGATTGGGGTGGCGATACCATCTTTGTACCGCTATCAGCATTAAGTGGTGAGGGGATTGATGATTTATTAGAAATGATTGGTTTAGTGGCAGAAGTTCAAGAATTAAAGGCTAATCCAAGTAAGCGTGCAGTTGGTACAGTGATTGAAGCTGAGTTAGATAAATCACGAGGGCCATCAGCTTCACTGTTAGTACAAAACGGTACTCTAAATGTAGGTGATGCCATTGTTGTCGGTAACACATATGGACGTATTCGTGCAATGGTCAATGATTTGGGCCAACGTATTAAATCAGCAGGACCATCCACACCAGTAGAAATTACAGGTATTAACGATGTGCCACAAGCTGGAGATCGCTTCGTTATCTTTAGTGATGAAAAGCAAGCGCGTCGTATCGGTGAAGCACGTCACGAAGCCAGTATTATACAACAACGTCAAGAAAGTAAGAATGTAACCCTAGATAACTTATTTGAACAAATGAAACAAGGTGAAATGAAAGATTTAAATGTCATTATCAAAGGTGATGTGCAGGGTTCTGTTGAGGCACTAGCTGCATCATTAATGAAAATTGACGTTGAAGGCGTTAATGTACGTATTATTCACACTGCAGTTGGTGCAATCAATGAATCAGATGTTACATTAGCTAATGCATCTAATGGAATTATCATTGGTTTTAATGTGAGACCGGATTCAGGAGCTAAACGTGCAGCAGAAGCTGAAAATGTAGATATGCGCTTACATCGTGTTATCTATAATGTTATCGAAGAAATTGAATCAGCTATGAAAGGAATGCTAGATCCAGAATTTGAAGAACAAGTCATCGGTCAAGCTGAAGTACGTCAAACATTTAAAGTATCTAAAGTAGGAACAATTGCAGGCAGCTACGTTGTTGAAGGTAAAATCACTCGTAATGCAGGTGTTCGTGTGATTAGAGACGGTATTGTTCAATTTGAAGGTGAATTAGATACATTAAAACGTTTTAAAGATGATGCTAAAGAAGTAGCACAAGGTTACGAATGCGGTATTACAATTGATAAATATAACGACCTTAAAGAAGGCGACATTATTGAAGCATTTGAAATGGTAGAAGTAAAACGTTAAATTTATCGAAAATAAATGATAATACAATTAAAAACTGTCAGCATTGAGTTGAACTATGTTGACAGTTTTTGAATATCAAAAAATTTATAAATTTATGTGTTAAATAGTACAATATAACTTAAAATAAACAATGATATTCACATGCAAAGACGTATTATGACTTTATTGAATTTCGAATAAATACAAAAATGGACAAAGAGGTGAAAGATTTATGACTAATATGAGAGCTGAACGTGTGGGCGAACAAATGAAAAAAGAGATTATGGATATTGTCAATAATAAAGTCAAAGATCCAAGAGTAGGTTTTATTACTATCACAGATGTAGACTTAACGAACGACTTATCACAAGCTAAAGTATTTTTAACAGTACTTGGCAGTGATAAAGAAATTGATGATACATTTAAAGCATTAGATAAAGCAAAAGGTTTTATTAAATCAGAATTAGCAACTCGTATGAGATTGCGCATAATACCAGAATTATCATTTGAGTATGACAAATCCATAGATTATGGTAATAAAATTGAAAAAATGATTCGAGATTTGCATAAAAAAGATTAAAATTAACGTTAACATTTAAAAGCAACATTAAGGCAAGCAATTCGATTTTAAATACTCAACCTTCTATGATTTTTAGTAAAGACAGTGAGTATTTTAAAGCAGCTTGTCTTTTTTCTTGTAAAAATAATGTTCGAAGCGCTAATCATCAGTGTTATAATGTGAAAGAATAGCATTTATTATTTAAAAGGTGTGAAAATATGTATAACGGTATTTTGCCTGTACGCAAGGAAAGAGGACTTACAAGTCATGATGTCGTCTTTAAATTGAGAAAGATATTACAAACTAGGAAAATAGGCCACACGGGCACACTTGATCCTGAAGTTGATGGTGTATTGCCAGTTTGCATTGGCATCGCCACTCGAGTAAGTGATTATATCATGGATATGGGAAAAACCTATCATGCTACTGTGGCTATAGGGACAAGTACCACTACTGAAGATCAAACTGGAGATATATTAGAACAGAAAACAATAAATGTAGGAGAAATTACATCAGAAGCAATTGACTCGACCTTGTCTCAATTTCAAGGATGGATTACACAAATTCCACCTATGTATTCATCAGTTAAAGTTAAAGGAAAAAAGCTTTATGAATATGCTAGAAATGGTGAAACTGTAGAGCGTCCAGAAAGAAAAGTTGAGATAAAAAGCATACAACGTGTTTCAGAAATTCACTTTAAACAAGGCATGTGCTTATTTGATATAGATATTACTTGTGGTAAAGGGACATATATACGTACGCTTGCTACAGATATTGGCAAAGCATTAGGCTTTCCAGCACATATGTCACGCCTTACTCGAACATCATCTGGCGGATTTAATATAAGTGATAGTTTAACTATTGAGCAAATCAAAGTATTGCATGAGCAAGAACAGTTACAAGAAAAGTTGTTTCCTATAGAATATGGATTAAAAGGTCTACCTTCTATTGAAATATATAATGAGGACATCAAGCATCGTATACTTAATGGACAAAAGTTTCAGAAGTCTATGTTTTCTACAGTTATTCAACAACAAATTGTATTTATTGATGGTAGGACACAACAAGTTTTAGCTATCTATATTTCACATCCAGATAAGCCAAAGGAAATTAAACCAAAGAAAGTTTTTAATTAAAGGAGAAATATTAATGAAAGTGATAGAAGTAACGCATCCTATACAGCCGGAACAACTGATTAACGAAGATGTTGCGATGGCTTTTGGCTTTTTTGATGGTATGCATAAAGGTCATTTAAAGGTTTTTGAAACACTCAACGAACGTGCTGAAGCGCATAACTTGAAAAAAGCAGTTATGACATTTGATCCACATCCTTCTGTCGTTCTAAACCCAAAAAGAAAAAGAACTACATATTTAACACCTTTGACTGATAAATTAGAGATGATTGAACAACAAAATATCGATTATTGCATTGTCATTAATTTTTCTTCGCGTTTTGCTGATGTGACTGCAGAAGATTTTGTTCAAAATTATATTATAAATAACCATGTTAAAGAAGTGGTTGCTGGTTTTGATTTTACTTATGGTAAATTTGGCAAAGGAAATATGACAGTATTAAAAGAAATGGACGACTTTAATACGACCATTGTTGGAAAGCAAGAAATTGAAGCCGAAAAAATTTCTACTACTGCTATTCGTCAGGCTTTGCAAGAAGGTCATTTGCAAAAAGCTAACAATGAATTAGGTTATTTATACCGTTTAAAAGGTACCGTTGTACAAGGTGAAAAAAGAGGGCGTACGATTGGTTTTCCAACCGCGAATGTTCAACCTAGTGATGATTATGTGCTACCGAAAAAAGGTGTATATGCTGTTAGTATGGCTATTGGTGCAGAAAAGAGATTGTATCGTGGTGTAGCAAATGTTGGTGTAAAGCCAACATTCCATGATCCTTCTAAAGCGGAAATTGTAATAGAAGTTAATATTTTTGATTTTGATGAAAATATCTATGGTGAAAGGGTCATTGTTTATTGGCATCATTATTTACGACCTGAAGTTAAATTTGATGGCATTGATCCGCTAGTTGAACAGATGAATGAAGATAAAGCTAAAGCCCAATATTTACTGGCAGTTGATTTTGGCGATGAAGTATCATATAATATATAAAGTTGAGTTTTGTAAATAAAGACATCAACCAATATAATCCTTTATCTTGGCAGGTTGAGACTCCGACGCCTAGCTCAGATTGAGGTGTATACAAATTATAGGAGGAATTGATTATGGCAATCACTCAAGAACGTAAGAATGAAATTATTAAAGAATACCGTGTACACGAAACAGATACTGGTTCACCAGAAGTACAAATTGCTGTTTTAACTGCTGAAATTTCAGCATTAAACGAACATTTAAGTACTCATAAAAAAGACCATCATTCACGTCGTGGACTATTGAAAATGGTAGGTCGTCGTAGACATTTATTAAACTACTTACGTAGCAAAGATATTCAACGTTACCGTGAATTGATTAAATCATTAGGTATTCGTCGTTAATCTTAATACACTTTGAGGGAAGTTCTATTCACTTAGGGCTTTCCTTTTTTTATAGAAATAAGACAAATAACTATTATAAAAATTCAAAAATTAATGATATGATATACATATTAGAATGAAGAGAGGAGATTCATAATGTCTCAAGAAAAGAAAGTTTTCAAAACTGAATGGGCCGGCCGTTCATTAACAATAGAGACAGGACAATTAGCTAAGCAAGCTAACGGTGCTGTTTTGGTACGTTATGGCGATACAGTTGTCTTATCAACTGCTGTTGCGTCAAAAGAACCACGTGATGGTGACTTTTTCCCATTAACAGTAAATTATGAAGAAAAAATGTATGCTGCTGGTAAAATCCCTGGTGGCTTTAAAAAAAGAGAAGGTCGTCCTGGAGATGAAGCGACATTAACAGCACGACTTATCGATAGACCGATTAGACCTTTGTTTCCTAAAGGATATAAACATGATGTTCAAATTATGAATATCGTCTTAAGTGCAGATCCTGATTGCTCACCTGAAATGGCAGCGATGATTGGTTCATCAATGGCGCTTAGCGTATCTGATATTCCATTCCAAGGTCCAATTGCCGGTGTGAATGTTGGTTATGTAGATGGCAAATATGTTATTAATCCTACATTGGAACAAAAAGAGCAATCTCGTTTGGATTTAGAGGTTGCAGGGCATAAAGATGCTGTTAATATGGTTGAAGCCGGTGCAAGTGAAATCACAGAACAGGAAATGTTAGAGGCTATTTTCTTTGGGCATGATGAAATAAAACGTCTTGTTGAATTCCAACAACAAATTGTTGATCATCTCCAACCAGTTAAGTCAGAGTTTATTCCAGTTGAACGCGATGAAGCGTTAGTTAGTAGAGTACAAGCATTAACAGAAGAAAAAGGTCTTAAAGAAACGGTGTTAACATTCGATAAAAAACAACGTGATGATAACTTAGACGAGTTAAAAGCGGAAATTGCAGCAGAATTTATAGACGAAGCTGATCCTGAGAATGAATTGCTAATTAATGAAGTTCATGCAATTTTAAATGATCTAGTTAAAGAAGAAGTACGTCGTCTTATTGCAGACGAAAAAATCCGACCTGATGGGCGTAAACCAGATGAGATTCGTCTTTTAGAATCTGAAGTTGGTATTTTACCAAGAGCACATGGGTCAGGATTGTTTACACGTGGACAAACTCAAGCATTGTCTGTATTGACACTCGGAGCCTTAGGTGATTATCAAATTATTGATGGTTTAGGACCTGAACAAGAAAAACGATTTATGCATCATTATAATTTTCCTAATTTCTCAGTTGGTGAAACGGGTCCTGTAAGAGCACCAGGACGTCGAGAAATCGGACATGGTGCTTTAGGTGAACGCGCATTACGTCACATTATTCCGGATACATCTAAATTCCCTTATACAATAAGAATCGTGAGTGAAGTACTTGAATCTAATGGTTCATCTTCACAAGCATCTATTTGTGGTTCTACTTTGGCCTTAATGGATGCAGGTGTACCAATTAAAGCACCGGTTGCAGGTATTGCGATGGGTCTTGTTACACGTGAAGACAGCTATACAATCTTAACAGACATACAAGGTATGGAAGATGCCTTAGGAGACATGGATTTCAAAGTTGCTGGTACAAAAGATGGTATTACGGCAATCCAAATGGATATTAAGATTGATGGGTTAACACGTGAAGTTATTGAAGAGGCTTTAGAACAGGCACGTAAAGGTCGCTTAGCGATTATGGACCACATGTTACAAACGATTGATCATCCACGTGCTGAGCTTAGTGCATACGCACCAAAAGTAGAAATTATGCACATTAATCCAGATAAAATTAGAGATGTCATTGGACCTGGAGGCAAAAAAATCAATGAAATTATTGATGAAACAGGTGTGAAATTAGATATTGAACAAGATGGAACAATTTATATTGGGGCTGTAGATCAAGCAATGATTAATCGTTCAAAAGAAATCATTGAAGCGATTACACGTGAAGCTGAAGTTGGTCAAATTTATGATGCAAAAGTAAAACGTATTGAAAAATATGGTGCGTTTGTAGAAATATTCTCAGGCAAAGATGCATTATTACACATTTCTCAAATTTCAAAAGACCGCATTAATAAAGTTGAAGATGTCTTGAAAATTGGAGATACGATTAAAGTTAAAATCACTGAAATCGATAAACAAGGTCGCGTCAATGCCTCTCATAAAGTACTTGTTGAATAAGGTTCTGTTTTTTAAAACGAATTAAATCAATTAATGAAGTTTTAGGTAGTGTGCTAGACGCGCTACCTTTTCTATTTTTTAACCGGAGTTGAAATGGTTTTAATAGTGTACACAGCGTACAATTTAACTTATAATAATGAATGAGTATATATTTGGACGGGAATTTTTATAGGAGGTAACATTTTGAGTTTAATTAAGAAAAAAAATAAAGATATTCGCATCATACCCTTAGGTGGCGTGGGTGAAATCGCAAAGAATATGTATATCGTCGAAGTTGACGATGAAATGTTTATATTAGACGCCGGCTTGATGTTTCCAGAAGATGAAATGCTAGGTGTTGACATTGTTATACCGGATATTACGTATGTCCTTGAAAATAAAGCGCGTTTAAAAGGGATTTTCTTGACTCATGGACATGAACATGCCATTGGTGCAGTAAGTTATATTTTAGAGCAGTTAGATGTTCCAGTCTATGGATCAAAGCTTACATTGGCACTTGTTAAAGAGAATATGAAAGCGCGTAATATAAAGAAAAAAGTACGCTATTATACAGTTAATCATGATTCAGTGATGAAATTCAAAAATGTAAATATTACGTTTTTCAATACAACACATAGTATTCCAGATAGTTTAGGTATTTGTATTCATACATCATATGGTGCCATTGTCTATACAGGCGAATTTAAGTTTGACCAAAGCTTACAAGGAAACTATGCGCCAGATTTAAAACGAATGTCAGAAATAGGAGAGAATGGTGTTTTTGCGTTAATAAGTGATTCTACAGAAGCGGAAAAACCTGGTTACAACACACCAGAAAATGTCATTGAAACGCACATTTATGATGCATTTGCTAAAGCAAAAGGACGAATTATTGTATCATGTTATGCATCAAACTTTATTCGTATTCAGCAGGTGTTAAATACTGCTAGTAAGTTAAATCGTAAAGTTTCATTCTTAGGCAGATCACTAGAAAGCTCATTTAATATTGCACGTAAGATGGGATATTTTGATATACCTAAAGATCTCCTTATTCCAATTGATGAAGTTGAAAATTATCCGAAAAATGAAGTTGTTATTATCGCCTCTGGAATGGAAGGCGAACCTATTGAAGCATTAAGTCAAATGGCACGTAATAAACATAAAATTATGAACATTCAAAAAGGTGATTCAGTGTATCTAGCCATTACAGCTTCTGCTAATATGGAAGTTATTATTGGTAATACTTTAAATGAGTTGGTTCGTGCAGGTGCACATATCGTTCCTAATAATAAAAAAATACATGCTTCTAGTCACGGTTGCATGGAAGAATTAAAAATGATGCTTAATATTATGAAACCAGAGTACTTTATTCCAGTACAAGGTGAATTTAAAATGCAAATTGCGCATGCTAAATTAGCTAATGAAACTGGCGTTGCTCCAGAAAAAATCTTTTTAGTTGAAAAAGGTGACGTCATGCATTACGACGGTAAAGACATGACTTTGAGTGAGAAAGTTACATCAGGCAATGTTTTAATTGATGGTATCGGTGTTGGTGATGTAGGTAATATCGTGTTAAGAGATCGTCATTTACTAGCAGAAGATGGCATTTTTATTGCTGTCGTAACGTTAGACCCTAAACATCGTCGTATCGCTGCTGGACCTGAAATTCAATCAAGAGGATTTGTCTATGTTCGGGAAAGTGAAGAACTTTTAAAAGAAGCAGAAGAAAAAGTGCGTGAAATCGTAGAAGCCGGTCTACAAGAAAAACGTATTGAATGGTCTGAAATTAAGCAAAATATGAGGGACCAAATTAGCAAGCTATTATTTGAGAGTACGAAACGTCGTCCAATGATTATACCAGTTATCTCAGAAATTTAATAAATTAGCTTCTAGTGAGTTGTTCACATTTATATAAAGAGGTTGGGTCGTATCACTTGAATTTGTACAATGATGCTATCAGAGTGTCGCAGTACATGTAGAATGATAGATGATAGTGTTATCATAATGTAGCCAGTCGGTTGCTTGATAAAGTTATCTATTAGTGAATATGTCGCCCTACCTCTTTAATCATTTATGTTATGACACAGAACAACAATACATAAGCAACACAGATGTTATATCATGTTAAAGATTAAAAAGAAGGTGTATGAGTTTGCCACAAACAAAGAAGAAAACTACTTCTAGAAAGAAAAAAACAACCGCGCGTAGATCGTCAAGAAATAGAAAAAATAGCAGTGATAATTCAGTACGTTTCATATTCGCAATCATTGTTATCGCAATATCGATATTTGGTTTATTTCAATTAGGGATTATAGGTCGTGCAGTGGATAGTTTTTTTAATTATCTATTTGGTTGGAGTCGCTATATGACTTATATTCTTATTAGTTTAATATCACTTTATATTGCTTTTGCTGGTAAAATACCGAAATCAAGACGGACATCAGGTATATTTTTATTACAATTTGTCTTGTTATTGATAGCACAACTCAACTTTCATTTTACTAAAGGTGTATTAGCGGAGAGAGAACCGGTGTTATCATACGTTTATAGCGCTTATGATTCTTCCCGTTTTCCTGATTTTGGTGGCGGCTTGATAGGTTTTTATCTATTAGCAATATTTGAACCATTAGTTTCAATTATAGGTGTCATATTAATCACCATTGTGTTAAGTGCATCTAGTATCATTTTAATTATGAAATTGAGACATCGTGATGTATTAAAATCATTATTCACAAAAATTAAAGATTTCAGCCAAGCAGCATCTGCTAAAATAAAGCAACAACGTATTAAAGCACAAGAGAAAAAGCAACAACGTTCAGAAGAAAAACAGCAGCAATTACTAGAAAATGGTCAGCAAGACTCTGAAGTCAAAGATGTATCTGACTTACCTGAAATAACAGGTAATAATGATATTCCTATTTATAATCATAATGAAAAAGGGCAGGCTAATCATTCTTCACGAAAAAAACGTCGCTTTGAAACAACTGATATGAATTCAGATACTGATGAAAACAAAGCACCATCATTAGAAGCTGAAACCAATGAGGAAACAATGATTGATGACCAAGTAGGTAGCTCGATTTCTGAAGCGGGTGAAGTGGCCAATGAAGCATATCATATTCCGCCTTTATCATTATTGAATCAACCGACTAAGCAACAAACGACATCTAAAGCAGAAGTGCAACGTAAAGGTCGTGTACTAGAAACAACGTTAAAGAACTTTGGTGTGAATGCAAAAGTTACACAAATTAAAATTGGACCTGCAGTAACACAATATGAAATTCAACCAGCTCAAGGCGTTAAAGTAAGTAAGATAGTTAACTTACATAATGATATTGCGTTAGCCTTAGCAGCAAAGGATGTAAGAATAGAAGCACCAATTCCAGGGCGGTCTGCAGTAGGAATTGAAGTGCCTAATGATAAAATTTCATTGGTAACGCTTAAAGAAGTATTAGATTCAAAATTCCCAGCTCAAAATAAATTAGAAGTTGGCTTAGGTCGTGATATTTCTGGGGATCCTATGACAATACAACTTAATGAAATGCCGCATTTATTAGTAGCAGGATCGACAGGTAGCGGTAAATCTGTCTGTATTAACGGCATTATCACGAGTATATTACTTAATGCAAAACCACACGAAGTAAAACTTATGTTAATTGACCCTAAAATGGTAGAATTAAATGTATACAATGGAATTCCACATTTATTAATACCTGTTGTTACTAATCCACATAAAGCTGCACAAGCACTTGAAAAAATTGTTGCTGAGATGGAACGACGCTATGATTTGTTCCAACATTCATCAACACGTAATATAGAAGGTTATAATCAATATATTCGTCAACAAAATGCTGAGTTAGACGAAAAGCAAGCGGAATTACCATATATTGTTGTTATTGTAGATGAGTTAGCTGATTTAATGATGGTAGCAGGAAAAGATGTTGAAAATGCCATACAACGTATTACACAAATGGCAAGAGCGGCAGGTATTCATTTAATTGTTGCAACACAACGACCTTCTGTAGATGTTATTACTGGTATTATTAAAAATAACATACCGTCACGTATTGCGTTTGCAGTGAGTTCACAAACTGATTCAAGAACAATTATTGGCTCAGGTGGTGCTGAGAAACTTCTTGGTAAGGGTGATATGCTTTATGTTGGAAATGGCGAATCATCGCAAACGCGTGTGCAAGGTGCATTTTTAAGTGATTATGAAGTCCAAGAAGTAGTGAATTATGTTGTGGAACAACAACAAGCAAACTATGTAAAAGAAATGGAACCAGACGCACCAGTAGATAAATCAGAGATGAAAAGTGAAGATGAATTATATGATGAAGCTTACTTGTTTGTTTTAGAAAAGCAGAAAGCGAGTACGTCATTATTGCAAAGACAATTTAGAATTGGATACAATAGAGCATCAAGATTAATGGATGATTTAGAAAGAAACCAAGTGATTGGTCCACAAAAAGGAAGTAAACCACGACAAGTATTAATTGATTTAGATAATGATGAGGTGTAAATCATGGCAGAATTGACCGCTATTTTTAAAGTGAAAGAATATATTTTAAATCAAATACATTCAAATAAATATCTACCTGGTGACAAACTTCCTAGCAATTTAGCAATTGCACGTGAACTTCATGTGAAAACAGATGATGTTTATGATGCTATTGGTGAACTTATCACAGAGCAGGTATTAACGGATAACTTTGAAGAAGGGCCAAGTGTGAAAGCACTTCACCCTTTTTACTATCCGCTAAATAAATTATTTAGCATTAGTGAAATGATAACATGTGCTGGATATCAATCAGGAACAGAATATTTAAGTTTAGAACAGCAGCCAGCGAGTATTTTAGATGCAGAAAAGTTAGGTATACAAGATCAAGAATTGATTACTGTAATAGAACGTATACGCACAGCAAATCAAGTGCCTGTCGTTTATTGTTTAGACAAAATAGCAAACCATCATTTGACCTGTACAGAGTATCAATCGCGCAGTGGTTCAATGTTGAAGGCAATAGAAGATAACACGGGTTTAAGTATTGAATATGCCGAAACAGAGGTTGAAGCTATTAGCTATGAGCCACATATTTCAGAAGTATTAAATGCTTCTCCCCACGAAAGCTTAATGATGTTAAAGGTTACGCATTATGACGAAAATCAGCAGCCCATTCTTTATTCTTTAAATTATTTAAAAAGCAGCTTAGTTAAATTTAAAATAACTAGATGCAAAGGCGAGAATAGCGATACATTTTAAGGTTGTTTTATTAGTTGTAATTAATAAGCTTTATAAATGGTAGTAGAAAGACAACTTTGAAAGAGAGGCGAAAGAATATGACAGAGAAAGAAAAACAGAATAATATTCATATATTTTCCACAGAAAAGTTCAAAACAACGACTATAACTTTTAAGTTTATGACCCCATTAAATTATGAGACGATTACACAAAGATCAGTGCTCAGCAAAGTTTTAACCAGGGCTACACAACACTTCCCTACAGACAAGGCTTTCAATCAACATTTAGCAGGTTTATATGGTGCTTACATCAATAGTTCTGTATCCAAATATAAGAATCAACATGTAGTAAGTATTTCATTGGAGATTGTTAATGAACGTTATTTAAAGGATACAACACCACTCCTTGAAAAAGGGTTAGACTTACTTTACGAAGTGATTTGGAATCCACTTATTCATGATAAAGCTTTTCATAATACATATGTAACACAAGAAAAAACATTACTTACTAAGAAATTAGAATCCATGGTTGACAATAAATCACAGTTTGCATTTTTAAATTTGATGAAACATATGTTTAAAAATGAAGCCTATCGTTTTTTAGCAACAGGCCAGTTAGAACAAATAGATCAGGTTACGCCAACGAGTCTATACAATACATATCAAGCTATGATTACTAATGATACATCTTCCGTTTATATTGTAGGAAATGTAGATGAAGCACATGTTACAAAAATGATTGAACAAAAGTTCCCTATGTCTTCCATTACACTTGAAAAAGTTGACGAAAATCTAGACTTAGCAAATGAAATCCAAGTTCAAGATATCAAAGACTATGATGTGGTTGATCAAGCTAAATTGAATTTAGGTTATCGTTTCCCTGCTACTTATGGAAACGTAAATTATTACACACTTGTTGTTTTTAATATGATGTTTGGTGGAGATCCATCTTCGGTTTTATTTAGTGAAGTGCGTGAAAAACAAAGTTTAGCATATTCTATTCATTCACAAATCGATGGTAAAAATGGTTATTTATTTGTGTTAAGTGGTGTTTCAGTCGATAAATACCAAGTTGCTAAGCAAACTATTTTAGATGAATTTGATAAGTTTAAAAATGGAAACTTTAGCGAAGAAAAATTAGCTTTAGCCAAAAAGGTTATTGCATCCCAGCGCTATGAATCGATGGATAGACCAAAAAGTATTATCGAAATAATGCATAATCAATTACTACTTGATTATCCTCAAAGTAACGAACAATATATTGATGCTATAAATAAAGTAACCAAAGAAGACATAATCGAATTAGTAAACCAAGCTCAATTAGATACAATTTATGTCTTAACAAAAGGAGATGACATAAATGAATGAACATTATTATGAACTTATTGATGAGCGTGTTTATGAAAAAGAACTAGACAATGGATTGCGTTTATTTATCATTCCTAAAAAAGGATTTCAAAAAACATTTGTTACATATACGACGCAATTTGGTTCCCTTGATAGTAAATTCAAACCATTTGGTCAAGATGATTTTGTAACTGTACCAGATGGCGTAGCCCATTTTTTAGAACATAAATTATTTGAAAAAGAGCAAGGCGAAGACTTATTTACATCATTTGCTCAAGACAGTGCTCAAGCAAATGCATTTACTAGTTTTGATCGTACAAGTTATTTGTTTAGTGCAACTGATCAAATTGAAGCCAATATTATTCGTTTATTGTCCATGGTTGAACAGCCTTATTTTTCGGAAGAAACTGTTGAAAAAGAAAAAGGAATCATAGCAGAAGAAATCAAAATGTATCAAGAACAACCAGGTTATAAATTAATGTTTAATACACTAAGAGCTATGTACCATCACCATCCAATCAGGGTAGATATTGCTGGAAGTGTCGAAAGTATCTACCATATTACAAAAGATGATTTATATCTCTGTTATGAAACGTTTTATCATCCTTCCAATATGGTGTTGTTTGTTGTTGGAGACGTTAATCCGGAAGAAATATGCCAAATTGTTGAAAAGCATGAAGCGAAACGAGACAAAGTCTATCAACCTACGATAGAACGATCTTTAGTGGATGAACTGTCATATGTTAAAGATGCTAATGTGCGTGAATGTATGAAATTGCAGTCTCCACGAATTATGCTTGGTTTTAAAAATACGCCAGGTGATTTGTCACCACAACAATTTGTTCAAAAAGATCTAGAAATGACATTATTTTTTGAATTAGTTTTCGGTGAGGAAACAGATTTTTATCAAATGCTGCTTAATGAATCATTGATAGACGAAACATTTGGTTATCAGTTTGTGCTAGAGCCAAGCTATAGTTTCTCAGTTATTACGAGTGCAACACAACAACCTGACAAATTAAAAGAATTATTACTCAATGAGTTAGCTCAAAATCGTGGACAGCTTACAGATGATGCAACGTTCCAATTACTAAAAAAACAATTTATAGGCGAATACATTTCTAGTTTAAACTCTCCTGAATATATAGCTAATCAGTATACTAAATTATATTTTGAGGGAGTTAGTGTCTTTGAGTTACTAGATATTGTTGAACGTATTACACTTGAAAGTATTAATGAAACGACAATGGCTTATTTAAATCTTGAACAACAAGTAGATAGTCGTTTGGAGATTGAGACACAATGAAGGCATTAGTGTTAGGCGGATCAGGAAGTATTGGAACGGCAATTGTTGAGCGCTTATTATCTGATGGTTATGATGTTATTTTGCATTATTATCGCAGCGATATCGAAGATTTGCGAGAAAAATATCATGGTAAAAGTGTATCTTTTATTCAAGCAGATTTAAGTCAAAATATCGATTTAGAGCAAACATTTGGACACATTGATAAACTGGATTGCCTTATCTATTGTAGCGGCGTAGCCCTATACGGTATGCTCCAAGATATGACGGATGATGATATGGATAAGAGTTATTATATTCATGTTAAACAAATGATGCGTTGTTGCCGTTTTTTTATTGATAAATTACGACAAAGTCAACATGGAAGAGTGATTGTTATCTCTTCTATTTGGGGTGAGACTGGCGCAAGTATGGAAACAATTTATTCGGCGATGAAAGGTGCACAAATAAGTTTTGTTAAAGCATTGAGTCAAGAATTGGCTTTGACGACGGTGACCGTTAATGCTATTGCGCCCGGTATAGTTTCAGGGCGAATGAGCGATATCTGGTCTGAGGATGATTTAGCAGAAATTTTACAGAACATTCCACAACAGCGACTTGTGACACCGGCTGAAATTGCACATACCTGTTCATATTTATGCCATCCTTTAGCACGTAGTATCACTGGAACAGTGCAAAAAATTAACGGCGGTTGGTATATTTAATAAGATATTTTGTTGTTTATTTTCTTATATTCATGTAATCATTTGAAGTGTTATAATAGCTTTAATAAATTGATGTTATCTACAAGGGGGATGACTGATGGCCATAATTGAAAAGAAAGAATGGTACCTTGAGTATAGGATTACGTTAAATCGTCCAGGTTTGCTAGGAGATGTATCAAGCCTTCTCGGTATGCTCGGCATCAGCATTGTTACGATTAATGGTGTGGATCAAGGCAAGAGAGGCTTGTTAATCAAAACCGATAGCCTCGAAAAAGTAAAACGTTTTGAAAACATTATTTCAGAGGTTAATGATATTGAAATAACCAAACTAAGACTTCCTGAATTGCGAGATAGGTTAGCTGTAAGACACGGTAGATACATTGAGCAAGATGCAGATGATAAGAAAACCTTTCGTTTTGAACGAGAAGATTTAGGACTGTTGGTGGATTTTTTGGCTGAATTGTTTAAAGAAGAGGGGCATAAGCTTATTGGTATAAGAGGAATGCCTCGTGTTGGCAAGACCGAGTCAATTGTTGCAGGTAGTGTTTGTGCTCATAAACGATGGTTATTTATTAGTTCAACACTTATTAAGCAAACAGTTAGAAGTTCACTTATTAAAGGGGAATATGAGTCAAATCATGTTTATATCATCGATGGTGCAGTAACAGGTAGAGAAACCAATCAAAAGCATCAAGAGCTTGTGCGTGAAGTGATGACATTACCATCTATTAAGGTTGTAGAACATCCCGATTTATTTGTAGAAACATCAGAATATACTATGGATGATTTTGACTATATTATAGAATTGCGGGAAAATAAACTTCAAAAAATTGAATATGAGCATATGAAAGCTCAGACTCAAAAGGTACAAAGCAAGAACAACTTGGATTTTGGTGATCCATTTGGTGGTGGATTTGGTTTCTTTGAATAATAAAGTTGGAGGCTATATCAAGTGAAAACAGTTGGTGAAATATTAAAACATAGAAGAGAACGTTTAGGAATGACATTAGCTGAACTAGAGTCACGAACGCAAATTAAACGTCAAACATTACAGCATATTGAGAATAATAATTATGAATTATTGGCTAAAAAAGATTATGCAGAAGGTTTTATTCGTAAGTATGCTAAAACTGTAAATATTGATGATAACCAATTAGTATCTGCACATAGAGAAGAAATTCCCAATAGTCAAAGCCAACTAGATGATTTAATCACACAGTTTCAAAGTATTGAACCACCAACCCAACACGTTTCTTATAAAGAACCTATTCAATTGAGTATAATCATCGTCTCACTAAGTATCATATCTGTTATACTATGGATTATTGCAGTATTAATTTTTTAAATATAGAAATGAGGCTTTTTAATGAACATACCTAACCAGATTACAGTTTTTAGAGTTATCCTCATCCCCGTATTTATCCTTTTTGCTCTTGTAGATTTTGGATTCGGTACGGTATCCGTTTTAGGAGGCTACGATATACGCATTGAGCAGTTGATTAGTGCGATAGTATTTATAGTTGCTTCACTGAGCGACTTTGTTGATGGATATTTGGCGCGTAAATGGGAATTGGTTACGAATATGGGGAAATTTTTAGATCCTTTAGCTGATAAATTACTCGTATCAAGCGCCTTGATTGTAATGGTAGAATTAGGAATAACTAATTCTGTTGTAGCGATTATTATTATAGCACGTGAATTTGCTGTGACAGGACTACGATTATTACAAATCGAACAAGGATTTGTAAGTGCAGCAGGTCAATTAGGTAAAATTAAAACTGCTGTAACGATGGTTGCAATTATTTGGCTACTATTTGGCGATCTGTTCGTTAACGTGATTGGATTCTCAATAGGACAAACATTGCTATACATCGGTGTCTTATTTACAATATTATCTGGCCTTGAATATTTTTATAAAGGTAGAGCTGTTTTTAAACAATAGCTATTTCTGACCAAGATGTTCTGAAGTTTATACACGCATAATAAATGACGTGATTCATAAGTATAAACTTTTTATTAGGACACTTGGTCGTTTTTATTGTAAGTTAATAATTGGCACAAGTTTTTGACACATAAAGTGATAATTTTTTATTGAATAGGAGCTTTTAATTTATGAATATATCAATTATAGCGGTTGGTTCAGAACTGCTATTAGGTCAAATAGCAAACACCAATGGTCAATATTTATCAAAATTATTTAATAGTATTGGAAAAAGTGTAGTAGAACATACAGTTGTTGGTGATAATCCAGAACGATTGGCGCATGCTATATCACAAGGATTAACACGATTTGATACTATCGTATTAACTGGCGGGTTAGGACCAACAAAAGACGATTTAACCAAACAGGTTGTTGCAGATATTTTAGGACGACAACTGGTTATAGATGATGTGGCACTTAACTTTATTCAAGACTATTTTAATGCTCAAGGGCAAATAATGACCCCCAATAATAAGCAACAAGCTTTAGTGATAGAAGGTTCAACTGTATTAGCAAATGATTATGGTATGGCACCTGGCATGTTAATAACAGAAGGTAATAAAAAAATAGTCCTACTTCCAGGACCACCGCGTGAAATGCGTCCAATGGCTAAAAATAAGTTATTACCGTATTTATTAGATGGCGAACATATCATTTTTTCAGAACAACTCCGTTTTGCTGGTATAGGGGAATCAAAAGTTGAAACGTTGTTAATGGATTTAATTGATGTACAAGAAAATCCGACTATTGCACCATTAGCGGGTACTGATGAGGTATATATACGCTTAACAGCTAATGCGGATACTAAAGAAGATTGTCACGATTTAATAGCACCTGTGAAAGATGAGATATTAGCTAGAATTGGTGAATATTATTACGGTTCTGATGATATTCTTATAGAAGAAGCCGTGAGTCAAAAGTTAACTGATTCATACGCAATTTATGATGGTGTGACCAATGGTGCATTATATCATCGCTTAAAAGATGTAGATGAAAAACAAAAGTTAGTAGGAATGTTGCCAGATTCAGAAATATTTTTGAGCAACACATCAAATATTCATGACAAGCTGCAACAGGCAGCATTATATATAAAAGAGACATACCATAGTAAAATGGGAATTGCATTATTGAATGAAGATGAGAAAGTCTATATAGGTTTATTAACAGATCAAGCATTTAAAGCTAAAATGTTTAAAATGCCACAAACACGAAATATTCTAAGACGCAGAAGTCAAAATTATGCTTTGATAACATTACTTAATTGGTTAAGATAGTATCATTTTTGAACTTATGTTCGTATATTTTTAGTTTTAACATGAAATTAATATAAGTTTACCGCAAATATAGCGAACAAATATTCGTAAATCTCTTGTATTTTATATGAAATGATTGTATAGTAATGATAAGACAATAAACAGGAAAATAATCCTATTAGGAGGTCTCGTTTTGGATAATGATCGTCAAAAAGCGCTAGATACTGTAATTAAAAATATGGAAAAATCATTCGGTAAAGGTGCCGTAATGAAATTAGGGGATAATAAAGGCCGTCGCGTATCTAGTGTATCTACTGGATCAGTGACATTAGATAATGCTTTAGGAGTTGGTGGATATCCTAAAGGAAGAATTATAGAAATATATGGTCCTGAAAGTTCAGGTAAAACGACCGTTGCATTACATGCAATTGCCGAAGTTCAAAAAAATGGTGGTATTGCAGCTTTTATTGATGCTGAGCATGCGTTAGATCCTGAATATGCAGCTGCTTTAGGTGTAGATATTGATAACTTATATCTTTCTCAACCAGATCATGGTGAACAAGGTTTAGAAATCGCTGAAGCCTTTGTACGTAGTGGAGCTGTTGATATTGTAGTTGTGGACTCAGTTGCAGCTTTAACACCTAAAGCTGAAATTGAAGGAGAAATGGGAGATACGCATGTAGGTTTACAAGCTCGCTTGATGTCTCAAGCATTACGTAAGCTTTCAGGTGCAATTTCTAAATCAAATACGACAGCCATTTTCATCAATCAAATTCGTGAAAAGGTTGGCGTAATGTTTGGTAATCCTGAAACAACACCTGGTGGTCGTGCACTTAAATTTTATAGTTCAGTACGTTTAGAAGTTCGTCGTGCAGAACAATTAAAGCAAGGTCAAGACATCGTTGGTAATAGAACTAAAATCAAAGTTGTTAAAAATAAAGTTGCGCCGCCATTTAAAGTTGCAGAAGTAGATATTATGTATGGTCAAGGAATCTCTAAAGAGGGAGAACTCATTGATTTAGGTGTTGAACATGATATTGTTGATAAATCAGGTGCTTGGTACTCATACAATGGAGATAGAATGGGCCAAGGTAAAGAAAATGTCAAAACTTATCTAAAAGAAAATCCAGAAGTAAGAGATGATATTGATCGTAAACTAAGAGAAAAATTAGGTATTTTTGATGGTGATGTTGAAGAAAAAGAAGCTAAAGCACCAGAATCTCTATTTGATGAAGAATGATATCAAGTTTGAGTGATATGATTTAACGCATAGTTAATTAACTACAAAATAATTAAATATATAACTTTTAAAATACCTTGTTGGTTTTATGGCCATCAAGGTATTTTTATACACTATTTTTAATAGAATTACAATGATTAATAGGCTTCTTACCTTGACACTCACACAACTAAAAAAGTACAATTAGTTTGTATGATTATTATAAATTTCATAAAATCATATCGATTTTGATATACAGAACATAGCCCTAGAAAAAGGAGGTGTTTGTGTGAATTTATTAGCCCTCCTACTCATTTTGCTTGGGATTATTCTAGGAGTTGTTGTAGGGTATTTCGTAGCCCGAAATTTGTTGCATCAAAAACAATTACAAGCAAGACAAACCGCTGATGATATTATTAGGCAAGGAAACAAAGAAGCTGAAAATATCAAAAAAGAAAAGTTACTTGAAGCAAAAGAAGAAAACCAAATCTTAAGAGAACAAACTGAATCAGAATTACGTGAAAGACGTGGTGAGCTTCAAAAACAAGAAGCCCGACTTCTTCAAAAAGAGGAAAATTTAGATCGAAAATCTGATCTATTAGACAAAAAAGATGAGATTTTAGAACAAAAAGAATCTAAACTTGAAGAAAGACAACAACAAGTAGATGCAAAAGAGAGTAGTGTTCAATCATTAATAATGAAGCATGAACAAGAATTAGAACGCATCTCCGGTCTTACTCAAGAAGAAGCTGTTAGAGAACAACTTCAGAGAGTTGAAGAAGAACTGTCACAAGATATTGCAGTACTTGTTAAAGAAAAAGAAGCAGAAGCTAAAGAAAAAGTCGATAAAACTGCCAAAGAATTATTAGCTACAACTGTCCAAAGATTAGCAGCAGATCATACAACAGAATCAACAGTATCAGTTGTTAATTTACCAAACGACGAAATGAAAGGTCGTATTATTGGTAGAGAAGGTAGAAATATTCGAACATTAGAAACATTAACAGGTATCGATTTGATAATTGATGATACACCAGAAGCAGTTATTTTATCTGGTTTTGATCCAATTAGACGTGAAATTGCAAGAACAGCATTAGTCAATTTAGTATCAGACGGTAGAATCCATCCTGGTAGAATTGAAGATATGGTTGACAAAGCAAGAAAAGAAGTTGACGAAATCATTCGAGATGCGGGAGAACAAGCTACCTTTGAAATGAATATTCATAATATGCATCCTGAATTAGTGAAAATTTTAGGTCGCTTAAATTATCGAACAAGCTACGGTCAAAATGTGTTGAAACATTCGATTGAAGTTGCGCATTTATCAGGTATGCTTGCTGCTGAATTAGGTGAGGATGTAAGTTTAGCCAAAAGAGCTGGCTTGCTCCATGATGTTGGTAAAGCAATAGACCATGAAGTTGAAGGTAGTCACGTTGAAATTGGTGTAGAACTCGCTAAAAAATACGGCGAAAATGATACGGTAATAAATGCTATTCATTCTCATCATGGTGACGTGGAACCCACTTCTATCATATCAATTTTAGTCGCGGCAGCAGATGCTTTATCCGCTGCACGACCAGGTGCACGTAAAGAGACTTTAGAGAATTATATCCGCAGATTAGAACGCTTAGAAACATTATCTGAAGGTTACGATGGCGTTGAAAAAGCATTTGCTATACAAGCCGGACGAGAAATAAGAGTAATCGTTTCTCCGGATGAAATTGATGATTTAAAATCATATCGCCTTGCACGAGATATTAAAAACCAAATCGAAGAAGAACTTCAATATCCTGGTCATATTAAAGTGACAGTTGTTCGTGAGACCAGAGCAGTTGAATATGCTAAATAAAACAGGCCTTTCGTGCCTGTTTCTTAAATGTCGACAAACCTAATGTTGTAAAATATTAGGTTTGTTTTTTAGGTGTTATTTTTAATTATAAGGCACAACTTACTTCATTATTGTTTCAAATAAAAATGATTAGTTCAACATTAAATAATAAGTTAGGTTAATGCTTATGCATAATTGATCATCTTATTAAGAACTTAAAGTAAGGCATCATAAAAATATATTTATTTGAAATATGAAGTGCCACCAAAAGTTAGAATTTTCATTCAACTTTTGGTGGCAACCTGTATTAATAATTTAAATGTTTATATGTTTATTCATTAATATGCAAATTGTTGTCGTTAATAGGTGTGGTATGTTAATGCTTCAATTGTAAATCCGCTTTGTTCATCTCTGAAATGACTTCAGCAGTGTCATAGCAGTTTGTTGCAACGTTAGAATATCTTTCTGCTAAGCGATAAGCATTAATATATAACTCTAAACATTCTTTTGCGATATCTTCAGCATCTTCAGATTTTGCTGGGTTTGCTGTTAAAACCAATTCTGCAAATCTTTCTGGATCAATGTTAATTGACATGTAATATATACAACTCCTATTATTTTATAAATTCATCTTAACATAGGTTTCTTTACTGAAAAAGAAATGCACTTTAAAACAAAATAAAAATAGTTAATCTGCTTTAATTCTTTTTGATTTTGACTTAAAATTATTTATGAAAGGATGAACAATTCATGAGAATACTTTTTATAGGAGATATCGTAGGGAAAATTGGTAGAAAAGCAATAGCAGAATACCTACCTAAAATAAAGCAATCACATAGGCCAACAATAACGATTGTCAATGCGGAAAATGCTGCACACGGTAAAGGTCTAACCGAAAAAATATATAAGCAATTGCTAAGAGACGGCGTTGATTTTATTACAATGGGAAATCATACCTATGGTCAACGGGAAATATATGATTTTATCGATGAAGCGAAAAGAATGGTGCGACCAGCAAACTTTCCTAGTGAAGCACCTGGCGTGGGTATGAGATTTATCCAAATTAATGATATTAAATTAGCTATAATTAATCTACAAGGACGTTCTTTTATGCCAGTTATTGATGATCCTTTTAAAAAAGCAGATGAACTTATAAATGAGGCTAAACAACAAACACCATATATATTCGTTGATTTTCATGCGGAAACAACATCTGAAAAAAATGCAATGGGCTGGTATTTAGATGGACGGGTGAGTGCTGTTGTTGGTACACATACACATATACAAACAGCAGATGAACGTATTTTACCCCAAGGCACGGGATATATTACAGACGTTGGTATGACTGGTTTTTATGATGGTATTCTAGGTATCAACAAGACAGAAGTTATTGAGCGATTTATTACAAGTTTACCGCAACGTCATGTTGTCCCTGATGATGGACGCAGTGTGTTGTCAGGTGTGCTGATTGATCTTGATAGAGAAGGAAAAACATCACATATTGAAAGGATACTAATTAATCAAGATCATCCATTTTAACAAGTTCCTAAGAACGATATGAAGACTATCGTCCATAAGTATGAGTTTATGAAATTACCACTGTTGACATAGTAATACGGTGGTTCTTTTTGTTATTATTTAAGATGAATTAATTCCACAGGAGGCTTATGATATGAAACCACAATTATCGTGGAAAGTGGGCGGACAACAAGGTGAAGGTATAGAATCTACAGGTGAAATCTTTGCAACTGCAATGAACAGAAAAGGATACTATTTATATGGGTATAGACACTTTTCGAGTCGAATAAAAGGCGGTCATACAAATAATAAAATAAGAGTATCATTAACACCTGTTCATGCTATTAGTGATGATTTAGATATCCTTGTTGCATTTGACCAAGAAACTATCGAATTAAATCATCACGAAATGAGATCAGATAGTATTATTATTGCTGATACTAAAGCAAAACCAGAAAAGCCTGAAAACTGTAAAGCACAACTCATTGATTTACCATTAACTGCAACTGCAAAAGAGTTAGGTACTGCATTAATGAAAAATATGGTAGCTGTCGGAGCAACATGTGCTTTAATGAACTTAAATACACAAACTTTCGAAGATTTAATTCGAAATATGTTTATGAAAAAAGGCGACAAAGTTGTCGATATGAATATAACTGCATTGTATCAAGGATACCAATTGATGCAAGAGCAATTAGATCAAATTCAAGGAGATTTTGAATTAGTAGCAACGGATAGTGCGCCGCATTTATATATGATTGGGAATGATGCTATAGGGCTGGGTGCAATTTCAGCAGGCTCAAGATTTATGGCAGCATATCCGATTACACCTGCATCTGAAATTATGGAATATATGATTGCTAATTTGCCAAAAGCAGGAGGGGCTGTTGTACAGACTGAAGATGAAATCGCAGCTGCCACAATGGCTATTGGTGCAAATTATGCTGGTGTAAGAGCATTTACTGCAAGTTCTGGGCCCGGATTATCTTTAATGATGGAAGCAATCGGTCTTTCTGGTATGACAGAAACACCATTAGTTATTGTAAATACGCAGCGTGGGGGACCTTCAACAGGATTGCCAACTAAACAAGAACAATCTGATCTTATGCAAATGATATACGGAACTCATGGTGATATACCAAAGATTGTTCTTGCGCCAACTGATGCAGAAGATGCATTTTATTTAACTATTGAAGCTTTTAATTTAGCCGAAATTTATCAATGTCCAGTTATTGTCTTAAGTGATTTGCAGTTGTCTCTAGGTAAACAGACAGTGAAAGCATTAGACTATAATAAAATTGAAATCAATCGTGGTGAGATTATCCAAACTGATATTGAGAGAGAAGAGGGAGATAAGGAATACTTTAAACGCTATGCGATAACAGATAGTGGTATATCCCCAAGACCAATACCTGGTGTAAAAGGTGGTATTCATCATGTAACTGGCGTAGAGCATAATCAACAGGGTAAACCAAGTGAAGCTGCGATGAATCGATGCGAACAAATGGATAAAAGAATGAGAAAAACAGAACAGCTACGAATTGAAAATCCTGTAGAGTCAAACGAAACGTATGATGAAGCAGATATATTATACATTGGTTTTATCTCAAGTAAAGGTGCCATTCAAGAAGGTACATCACGATTAAAAGATGCAGGAATAAAAGTTAATACAATGCAGATTCGCCAATTACATCCATTTCCTAAAGAAATCATCCAAGACGCCATCAATAAAGCTAAAAAGGTAATTGTTGCAGAACATAATTATCAAGGACAACTAGCAAGTATTATTAAAATGAATACGCAGATTCAAGATAAATTAGTACAGCAGACAAAATATGATGGTACGCCATTTTTACCACATGAAATTGAGGAACAAGGACTTAAAATTGTAAAAGAATTAAAGGAGTTGGTCTAATTGGCTACATTTAAAGATTTTAGAAATAGCGTCAAACCAAATTGGTGCCCAGGTTGTGGTGATTTCTCAGTACAAGCAGCCATTCAAAAAGCTGCTGCCAATGTAGGATTAGAGCCAGAAGAAGTAGCCATAATTACAGGTATAGGCTGTTCCGGACGTTTATCGGGTTATGTAAATTCTTATGGTGTTCATGCTATTCATGGTAGAGCATTACCTTTAGCTCAAGGTGTAAAAATGGCAAATAAAGATTTAACTGTTATTGCATCAGGTGGGGATGGAGATGGCTATGCGATAGGTATGGGGCATACGATCCACGCATTAAGAAGAAATATGAATTTGACTTATATCGTTATGGACAATCAAATTTATGGCTTAACAAAAGGACAAACTTCACCTTCTTCAGCTGTTGGTTTTGTTACGAAATCAACACCTAAAGGCAATATAGAAAAAAATGTTGCGCCATTAGAGTTAGCGCTATCTTCAGGTGCAACCTTCGTCGCTCAAGGATTTTCCAGCGATATTAAAGCTTTAACAAAAATGATTGAAGATGCAATTAATCATGATGGATTTTCATTTGTAAATGTTTTCTCACCTTGCGTAACATATAATAAAGTGAACACATATGATTGGTTTAAAGAACATTTGACAAATATAGAAGATATCACTGATTATGATACATCGGATAAGCAATTAGCTATGAAAACAGTCATTGAACATGAATCTTTAGTAAAAGGAATAGTGTATCAAGATACTTCAACTCCGTCTTATGAGTCGCAAATCGTAGAGTTAGAAGATACGCCATTGGCTAAAAGAGATTTGCAGTTACCGGAAGAAGTATTTAACACTCTAACAGAGCAATTTGTATAGTAGTTTATAAAAGGCTAGGCCATTAAGTGTCTAGGGTATAAGTAATCCTGAACAATAAGGTAATATTATTTTCCCAATTTTTGTTAACGCATATTGATTGCAACATATGTTAATTGTAGAAATGGTTGTTGTATTACCCTTTGTTGGGATCCAAGCACAGCGTAACTGGCTAGAACAGTTTTTTCTAACAAAGCAAGCCAGTGTGACTGATATAGAATCCTAAAGACGCGAAGCCATACAACATAGAGTATTAAATATAAAATAAGGAAGCGGGACAGCATTCATTTTGAGTTCTTATTTCCACCCAGTCAAGGTTGACTAGGATAGAAAAAGCTGGGTATCAGTGCATTTTCAATTTAGTCTACTACTGTCAATATATAGTTAAGAGCCTCGAACATAATAATCATGTTTGAGGTTCTATTAGTTTGGATTATGTCTCTGCTGTTTATTTTTAATAAATTGAAATTTTATTTATTTTCTGTAAATCACTTTTATAACTTCTAAAATAGGTAATATGAAATATAAGTTGTATAAAGGAGTGATGTATGATGGATAAATTTAAAACGATGGAGACATTGGAACAACAAACAGCTGAACATCAAGATTGGAAGATTGAAACGGAAGATAATCACAGTCAAGTGGTTATTATTGCCCCACATGGTGGCGGAATTGAGCCAGCAACTACAGAGTTAACAAAACTGATAGCCAAAGAAGGTAACTATAATTACTTTGTTTTTAATGGAATGAGAAGCAAGGGGAATCAAGAACTGCATGTGACTTCAATTCATTATGATAATAAAATAGCGATAGATCTTGTAAAACGGAGTGAAAGAACAATTGCTATACATGGATGTAAAGGTGAAAGTCCAATAGTCTATATTGGAGGTAAAGATGAACTGCTGAGTAAAAAAATAAGCAATAGTCTGAAACAAATAGGTATAAAAGTGGCGCATGCCCCAAGCAACATGTCAGGCAAACAATCAAATAATATTGTTAATTGTAATCAACTTGGTGCGGGTGTACAACTAGAATTAACATCGGCACTCAGAAAACAATTATTTAAAAATGGAAAATACGGCTATCACAATCGAACTAATAAAGATAATTGGAGTAACTTAATGTATCAGATAGCACAAGCAATTGTAGAATCAACATCTCAAGTTAACTAAATATAAGATAAAAATGATATGATGAACATAAAGAACAATTTTTTCGAGGTGATAATGATGCAAGATACATTAATGAGTATTCAAATTATACCAAAAACACCACAAAATGATGATGTAATCCCATATGTTGACGAAGCTATTAAATTGATAGAACAATCTGGATTGCATTATCGAGTAGGTCCGCTTGAAACAACAGTACAAGGTGAAATGAGTGCTTGTTTAATTCTCATTCAAAAATTGAACGAGAGAATGGTTGAATTAGAATGTTCAAGTATTATTAGCCAAGTTAAGTTTTATCATGTACCCGAAGGTATTTCGATTGAAACTTTAACAGGAAAATATGATGGATAAGCTACGATTTAAATAATAAATAGTGATGGGGTAAGCTTAAAGGACAATGTATTGACCTTTTTCTTGCCCTAATTTTTTTATAATAAAGATGTCTTTAAAATTCAGAATGAAGGCATTTTGCACTTTATAGCTAAATTTAATATAATGGAATAATGATAAAAAGGGCATATGGAAAGGATTTTTTAAGTGAATGAAGAGCAAAGAAAAGCTGGTACGATAGATATTTTAAGTGAACGTAATAAAAAAGAAGAAAAAGATTATAGCAAGTACTTTGAGACGGTTTATCAGCCGCCTAGTTTAAAAGAAGCTAAAAAACGTGGGAAACAACAAGTACAATATAATCGAGATTTTCAGATAGAGGATAAATATCGCAATATCGGTCAAGGACGTACATTTTTAATTAAAACATATGGTTGTCAGATGAATGCGCACGATACAGAAGTAATGGCCGGTATTTTAGAAGCACTAGGTTATCAATCCACCTCTGATATTCAAGAAGCAGATGTCATACTTATAAACACTTGTGCTATCCGTGAAAATGCCGAGAATAAGGTGTTTAGTGAGATTGGAAATTTAAAACACCTAAAGAAAAATAGACCTGATTGCCTAATTGGTGTTTGTGGTTGTATGTCGCAAGAAGAATCAGTAGTCAATAAAATTTTAAAGTCATATCAAAATGTCGATATGATTTTTGGCACACATAATATCCATAAATTGCCAGAAATTCTTGAAGAGGCATATATGTCTAAAGCAATGGTTGTTGATGTGTGGTCCAAAGAGGGGGACATCATTGAAAACTTGCCGAAAGTGAGAGAAGGCAATATTAAAGCATGGGTGAATATCATGTATGGTTGTGATAAGTTTTGTACGTATTGTATTGTTCCTTTCACAAGAGGAAAAGAACGTAGTCGTAGACCAGAAGATATTATTGCGGAAGTCAAAGAACTTGCACGTGAAGGTTATCAAGAAATCACGTTATTAGGTCAAAATGTTAACTCTTATGGGAAAGATATTGAAGATATAGATTATGAGCTTGGCGACTTACTTGAAGCTATTTCTAAAATTGATATTCCTAGAGTTAGATTTACAACAAGTCATCCATGGGATTTTACTGACAGAATGATACAAGTGATTGCGCAAGGTGGTAATATTGTGCCACATATTCATCTTCCGGTTCAATCAGGAAATAATGCAGTGTTAAAAATTATGGGGCGTAAATATACGCGTGAAAGTTATTTAGAATTAGTATCAAAGATTAAAGCGGCTATTCCGAATATTGCTTTAACAACTGATATCATTGTTGGCTACCCTAACGAAACAGAAGATCAATTTGAAGAAACGTTAACACTATACGATGAAGTGGCTTTCGAACATGCTTATACGTATTTATACTCGCAGCGCGATGGTACACCAGCTGCTAAAATGAAAGATAATGTACCGCTAGAAGTGAAAAAACAACGATTACAACGTTTAAATCAAAAGGTTGGACAGTATTCACAACAAGCTATGAGCCATTATGAAAACACAACTGTGACTGTATTATGTGAAGGCACAAGTAAAAAAGATGACACAGTACTAGCTGGATATACTGGTAAAAATAAATTAGTGAATTTTAAAGGTCCTAAAGAAGCGATTGGTCAATTAGTAGAAGTGAAAATTGATGAAGCTAAACAATATTCATTAAATGGTACCTTTGTTAGATTCACTCAACAAACGTTGGTGACGCCTTAAATGTATTCAAAAAAAGATATTTTAACGTATGCCGATGGGATAACAAAGAATATTGAAAAATTGGATATTATCCAAACCTATCAGCGTGTCGAACAACAAATTCATCAAAATAAGACGATTGCAACAAAGATGAATCAGCTTAAAAAGCAACAAAAGCAATCGGTCAACTTTCAGAATTATGGTAAACAACATGCGTTTGAACAATCAGAAGATGAAATTAATCATCTTGAAGCAGAAATTAATCATTTGCCTATTGTAGATGAATTTAAAAGCGCGCAATTTGAAGCTAATGAATTTCTACAATTGATGATTAGCACAATGGAAAATAGATTAAATGAACATCATACTGATGAACATAGTAATCAATAGTGAAAGGATTGTAATTTCATGAACACAAAGAAGTTAACTGTGACTGCCATACTTATTGCCATTAACGTTGTCTTAAGCAGTATCATTGTTATACCGGTAGGACCAATCAAAGCAGCACCAGTACAGCATTTTATCAATGTTTTATGTGCAGTATTTGTTGGACCATGGTATGGCTTAGCACAAGCACTTATCTCATCAATTATCAGAATCACATTTAATACAGGTAGCTTCTTTGCATTTCCAGGTAGCATGATTGGTGTGTTTTTAGCAAGTTTATTTTATATGTATAAAAAACATATCTTTATAGCTGCTATTGGAGAAGTTATTGGTACGGGTATTATTGGTAGTTTGATGTGTATACCAATGGCTTGGATATTAGGATTTCACAATTTTGTTGTTAAACCATTAATGTTAGCTTTTATTGTTTCTAGTGTGATTGGTGCAGTAATAAGCTATATATTATTGATTATTTTAAAAAAACGAGGTTTACTTGATCGCTTTAAGTAGAGCCTAAAACATTGACTTATGCGTTTATAGCTGCAAAAGTCAATGTTTTTTTATGTTAAACTTTAAAAGATAATATCAATAGGCGACTTGTTTATAGTTATGTTAAAATATATAAGTTAACGAAGGCAAATAATTTTAATAATAATATAAATCAAAAAGTAAAAAGAAATAAGGTTGTGAATAATAAATGGCAAATGTAACACCTATGATGCAACAATATTTAAACATAAAAGCACAATATAATGATTGTTTATTATTCTTTCGATTAGGCGATTTTTATGAAATGTTCTTTGATGATGCTAAAGAAGCATCACGAGTTCTTGAAATTACTTTAACGAAAAGAGATGCCAAAAAAGAAAAACCTATTCCAATGTGTGGCGTACCGTATCATTCGGCAAATAGCTATATTGAAACTTTGATAAATAATGGATATAAAGTTGCTATTTGTGAACAGATGGAAGATCCAAAGCAAACCAAAGGAATGGTGAAAAGAGAAGTAGTACGTATTGTCACACCTGGTACTGTAATGGAGCAAGGCGGGGTGGATGACAAACAAAATAATTATATATTGAGTTTTATTCAAAGACAAAATCAAATAGCACTTAGCTATTGTGATGTTTCTACAGGTGAATTGAAGACAACACAATTTGAAGGTACATCGACACTGTTAAATGAAATAACTACGATTAATCCGAATGAAATTGTTGTTAATCAAGCGTTGTCTGATGCGCTTACGCGACAAATAAATTTGACCACTGAAACGATTACAGTCAATGAATCACTTTCTCAAAACGTATATGAGGTAAATCCCAAAAAAGAAACCTTGATGTTCGAAGCAACACAATTATTGTTAGATTATATTCACCATACTCAAAAAAGAGATTTGTCTCATATTGAAGATGTGAAAGAATATGCTGCAATTGATTTTATGAAAATGGATTACTATGCAAAACGAAATCTAGAATTGACAGAAAGTATTCGATTAAAATCAAAAAAAGGCACTTTATTGTGGTTGATGGATGAAACAAAAACGCCGATGGGTGCTAGACGATTAAAGCAATGGATTGATCGTCCCTTAATTCAACAACAAGAAATAGAGCATCGCTTAAATGCTGTTGATCAGCTAATAAACGCTTTTATTGAAAGAGATACATTAAGAGGTTATTTGAATCAAGTTTATGATGTAGAGCGACTTGTTGGTCGAGTAAGTTACGGTAATGTTAATGCTCGAGATTTAATTCAATTGAAACATTCCATATCAGAAATCCCACATATTAAACAATTATTGTTAGAAATGGATCAAACATTTAGTCAGCAATTTGACAAATTGGAACCTTTAGATGACCTATTAGATGTATTGGAAAATAGTATTGTGGAAGAACCGCCTATATCTGTTAAAGATGGTGGACTATTTAAACGTGGTTTTAATCAGCAGTTAGATGAATATTTGGATGCGTCTCAAAATGGAAAAAGCTGGTTAGCGCAATTACAAGCTAGAGAAAGAGAAAAAACAGGTATTAAATCTTTAAAAATTAGTTTTAATAAAGTCTTTGGTTATTTCATTGAAATTACAAGAGCAAATTTACAAGGATTTAATCCGACTGATTATGGTTATTATCGTAAACAAACACTTTCTAATGCAGAAAGATTTATTACTGATGAATTAAAAGAAAAAGAAGACATTATACTTGGGGCTGAAGATAAAGCAGTTGAACTAGAGTATCAATTATTTGTAAAATTACGCGAGCATATTAAAACGTATACTGAGAAACTTCAGCAACAAGCAAAAATCATTTCGGAATTAGATTGTTTACAAAGCTTTGCCGAAATCGCACAACGCTATAATTACACAAGACCTCAGTTTAGCGAGAATAAGACATTGAATTTAGAAAATTCTCGTCATCCTGTTGTTGAACGAGTGATGGATCATAATGATTACGTCCCTAATGATTGCTTGTTAAATAAAGAGAACTTTATTTATTTGATAACTGGGCCAAATATGTCTGGTAAGTCAACATATATGCGACAAGTGGCTATTATAAGTATTATGGCGCAAATGGGTTCATTTGTTCCTTGTGATAAAGCGACATTACCAATATTTGATCAAATATTTACGCGTATTGGTGCTGCCGATGACTTAGTTTCAGGTAAGAGTACATTTATGGTTGAAATGTTAGAAGCACAAAAAGCATTAACTTATGCTACGGCGGACAGTTTAATAATCTTTGATGAAATTGGGCGTGGCACATCAACATACGATGGCTTAGCTTTAGCTCAATCAATGATAGAGTATGTCGCAAAAACATCACACGCTAAAACACTATTTTCAACGCATTACCATGAATTAACAGATCTAGATCAAGAATTAAGCTGTTTGAAAAATGTGCATGTTGCAGCTGACGAGTACCAAGGAGAACTTATTTTCTTACATAAGGTTAAAGATGGTGCGGTAGATGATAGCTATGGTATTCAAGTTGCCAAATTAGCAGATTTACCTAACGAAGTGATTGAAAGAGCACAAGTTATTCTTGACCAATTCGAACAAAAATCGACGCAATCGTCACAGATACGGTCGCAAGACAATAAAGATGCATATATTGCAGAATCACAATCAGCATATCTGAAAGACTCTGAAAATCAAGCTGTAAAACCAGCATATGAACAAACAACCTTTAGCTTATTCGACGATGTAACCACAGAAAGTGAAATTGAAGCTGAAATTAGAACATTAAATATTTCCAATATGACACCACTTGATGCATTAATTAAACTAAATGAATTACAAAAAAAGTTATAAAATGAGGTGAAATGAAATGGGAAAAATAAAAGAGTTACAAACCTCTTTAGCTAATAAAATTGCAGCTGGCGAAGTAGTTGAGAGACCTAGTTCAGTAGTAAAAGAATTATTAGAAAATGCAATCGATGCTGATGCAACTGAAATTAATGTAGAAGTTGAAGAATCTGGTATCTCGTCGATTCGTGTAGTTGATAATGGCTCAGGTATAGAGGCCGACGATTTAAATTTAGTGTTTCATAGACATGCTACAAGTAAGCTGCATGATGATGACGATTTGTTTCATATACGAACATTAGGATTTAGAGGCGAAGCATTAGCAAGTATCTCTTCTGTTGCAAAGGTTACTTTAACGACGTGTACTGATAACGAACAAGGTCATGAGATTTATGCTGAAAATGGTCAAATCGTGTATAAAAAGCCTGCGAAAGCTAGAAAAGGTACAGATGTTAAAGTCGAGTCATTATTTTATAACACGCCGGCACGTTTAAAATATATTAAAAGTTTATATACCGAATTGGGTAAAATAACTGATATTGTGAATCGTATGGCAATGAGTCATCCAGATATTCGTTTTTCTTTAGTATCAGATGGTAAAATAATGTTGCAAACAAATGGTTCTGGAAAAACAAATGAGGTTATGGCTGATATTTATGGTATGAAAGTAGCTAAAGATTTAGTTCATATTACTGGTGATACAAGTGATTACCATATAGAAGGTTACGTGGCTAAACCTGAACATTCTAGAAGCAATAAACATTATATTTCTATCTTTATTAATGGTCGTTATATTAAAAATTTCATTCTTAATAAAGCGATTGTTGAAGGTTATCACACGTTGATGATGATTGGTCGTTATCCAATTTGTTATATTAATATTAAAATGGATCCTATACTAGTAGATGTTAATGTACATCCCACAAAATTAGAAGTGCGATTGTCAAAAGAGGAGCAGTTGTATCAACTTATCGTTGAAAAGATAAGAGAGGCATTCCATGATCGGATTTTAATACCACAAAATAAATGGGATGAGAAGCCGAAAAAGAATAAAGTTCTGCATACATTTGAACAACAACAAATGGATTTTGAGAAACAACGACAAAATACTAACTCAAATGACACATCTAGTGAACGAGCTTCAAATGAATTAGAACAGACAACGACATCTGATGATTTCAATGAGGAAACAGTGCAACCAGTTGACTCTACTTATAATAAACGAAATTCAAATGATGATTACTTTGAACGACAAAAAGAATTTTTGTCTGAGCTAGAAAATAGTACATCTAGCAATAGTTCATTATTGGAACAAGAAGATATTAAAGGTACGATTAGTAAGACACCATCGCGTCGTGTCCCTTATATGGAAATTGTTGGTCAAGTACATGGAACTTATATTATTGCACAAAATGAAAATGGCATGTTTATGATAGATCAGCACGCTGCTCAAGAACGGATAAAATATGAATATTTTAGAGATAAAATAGGAGAGGTTACTAATGAGGTACAAGATTTACTTATACCTATGACCTTTCATTTTTCAAAAGATGAACAAATCATTATAAACCAATATCAATCGGAGTTAGATAAAGTAGGCGTGCATTTAGAGCATTTTGGAGGTAGTGACTATATTGTAAATAGCTATCCAGTATGGTTGCCGAAAGCAGATGTTGAAGACATTATTAAAGATATGATTGAGTTAGTATTAGAACATAAAAAAATTGATATAAAAAAATTGCGCGAAGATGCTGCAATTATGATGAGCTGTAAGAAGTCAATTAAAGCAAATCACTATCTTAAAATAAATGAAATGGCAGATTTAATTGATCAGTTAAGAAAAGCCGAAGATCCATTTACATGTCCACACGGAAGACCTATTATTATTAACTTTTCAAATTATGAATTAGAAAAACTATTTAAAAGAGTTGTTTAGAAAGGACAGTGCGCATGAATGATAATGTTTTACCGGCAATTAGAAATATGAAAGATTTAGAAAAGCTGACAGAAACCGACTATAAATCTTGTGTCCTTCTAGATATGCATATAGGACATTTGAAAAGTGTTATGGAACTATTAGCACAGCATGATATCTCAGCATACATTCATGTTGATTTGATTAAAGGTATGAGTCATGATGAATTTGCTTGTGAATATATTATTCAAACCTATCAACCCAAAGGTATTGTTTCTACCAAAACAAAAGTGATTCAAAAAGCCAAATCATTAAATAAAACAACGATATTTAGAGTATTTATTATTGATAGCCAAGCATTAAATCGAAGTATTAGATTAATACAAAAGGTTCAGCCTGATTATGTAGAAGTATTACCAGGTGTTGCCAGTAAAATTGTAAAAATAATTAAACAAAGTACAAAGACAGAAGTTATCGCTGGTGGTTTGATTAGCGAAAAAAGAGAAATTGAGGAAGCTGTGTCAAATGGGGCGAGCTATGTAACTACTAGTGATCGCAGTCTTTGGTAGTTTATCAATATAACCTATGATATTAAGAATGATATTAAATGATTAACCAATAAAAATGATAAGTTTAATGATGTGTAGGTAATGAGATTAATTATATGTGGCGGGCAATAAAGTAAACCTTGACTTTGAGCCCGCTGCTTGCTTAAATAAAAAATTGTTGTAATTTTCAAATATTAGAGTAAATATAAGACTCGATTTAAAACAAAATATTGACAACGCTTACATGTCGATAGTATGATAGTCCCAAGTTAATAATAGAATAAGAGACGAGGAGATTTCTACAATGAGGTATGCATTGTGGAGATTTTTTTGTTTAGGAGGTTATTTTAATGAATGTATACGTAGCAGAATTTTTAGGTACTGCTATATTAATTTTGTTTGGTGGTGGCGTGTGCGCAAATGTTAATTTAAAGCGGACATTGGGACACAAGTCAGACTGGATAGTTATTTCGTTTGGATGGGGATTGGCCGTGACGATGGGGGTCTATGCAGTTGGTAATATTTCAGGCGCACATTTAAACCCAGCAGTTACTGTTGCTTTAGCCATGGATGGTAGTTTTAGTTGGACACAATTACCTGGTTATATTTTGGCACAAATGTTAGGTGGCATTGTCGGAGGTGTTCTAGTGTGGCTTATGTACTTGCCTCATTGGAAAGCAACTGATGATCAAGGCGCTAAATTAGGCGTCTTTTCAACTGGTCCAGCTATCAAAAATTATATGGCCAATTTTATTAGTGAGATTATTGGAACTACCATTTTGACAATGGGAATTTTATTTATAGGTATCAATAAGATTGCTGATGGGCTAAATCCCATCATTATTGGAAGTTTAATTATAGCTATTGGTCTAAGCCTAGGTGGTACAACTGGTTATGCTATTAATCCAGCACGTGATTTAGGACCGCGTATTGCTCACGCATTGTTACCTATTGCAGGTAAAGGCGCATCTAATTGGGCGTATGCAATTGTTCCGGTTCTTGGACCTATCGCTGGTGGAATGCTAGGTGCCGCATTATATCAGTTGTTCTATAAAGGACATTTAACTACAATATCGATTATTGGCATTATTGTAGTTATATTAACTGTAATACTAGGTTTTGTTTTAAATAAAATTGTGCAAAGTGATGATATTGAAACGATTTATTAATTAATAATAAAATTGTGTTAGTATTGGCATGATTTAGTAGTTATTTCATTTGTACAGTTTCTAAGCTAAAAGACTAAAGGAGTGGCCATTAAATGGAAAAGTATATTTTATCAATTGATCAAGGAACTACAAGTTCTCGTGCCATTTTATTTAACAAAGATGGAGAAATCAAAGGGATTTCACAACGAGAATTCAAACAATATTTCCCACAATCTGGGTGGGTAGAACACGATGCGAATGAAATTTGGACGTCGGTGTTATCAGTTATGGCTGAAGTATTAAATGAGAATAATGTCAATGCCAATCAGATTGAGGGGATTGGTATTACAAATCAACGTGAAACGGCAGTTGTTTGGGATAAAAATACAGGACGTCCTATTTATCATGCTATCGTATGGCAATCACGTCAAACACAAGGAATTTGTCAAGAATTAAAAGAACAAGGACATGAGGAAAAATTCCGTGATCGTACTGGATTATTATTAGATCCTTATTTCGCTGGTACGAAAGTAAAATGGATTTTAGACCATGTTGAAGGGGCACGCGAAAAAGCAGCTAATGGTGAATTGTTATTTGGAACTATAGATTCGTGGCTTGTGTGGAAACTATCTGGTAAAGAAGCACATGTTACTGATTATACCAATGCTAGCCGTACCTTAATGTTCAATATTTATGATTTAAAATGGGACGACGAATTACTTGAAATTTTGGATGTTCCACGCAATATGTTACCGGAAGTCAAAGCTTCAAGTGAAATTTATGCGAAAACAATTAGTTACCATTTCTTTGGTCAAGAAGTGCCGATTAGTGGTATTGCCGGAGATCAACAAGCTGCTTTATTTGGTCAAGCATGTTTTGATCGTGGAGATGTGAAAAATACATATGGCACTGGTGGCTTTATGTTAATGAATACAGGTGAAAAGGCTGTTAAATCTGAAAGTGGTTTATTGACGACGATTGCATATGGTCTTGATGGCAAAGTGAACTATGCGTTAGAAGGTTCTATCTTTGTATCAGGTTCGGCTATTCAATGGTTACGAGATGGTTTAAGAATGATTAATTCTGCACCGCAAAGTGAAAATTATGCGACACGTGTAGAATCAACTGAAGGGGTTTATGTCGTACCTGCATTTGTAGGATTAGGAACACCATACTGGGATGCTGATGCACGAGGTGCAATATTCGGATTAACACGTGGCACAGAAAAAGAACACTTTATACGAGCTACTTTAGAATCATTATGCTATCAAACACGAGATGTTATGGAAGCGATGTCTAAAGATTCTAATATAGAAGTTAACAACTTACGTGTCGATGGCGGCGCAGTAAAAAATAATTTCTTAATGCAATTCCAAGCGGATATTGTGGATACGCCAGTGGAAAGACCGGAAATTCAAGAAACAACGGCGTTAGGTGCAGCATATTTAGCTGGATTAGCTGTTGGTTTTTGGGATAGTAAAGATGAAATTGCACATCGTTGGAAACTAGAAAAAGAATTCGAACCACAAATGGAAGATCAAGAACGAACTAAGCTTTATAAAGGATGGAAAAAAGCAGTCGAGGCAACACAAATTTTCAAACTTGAACAATAAACTATGAAATAGACGTAGTGTTTTAATTTGTGTTATACTTTTAATAAGTTAATATTTATCTTGAGAAGAAGAGATCTGTTTGACAGTACTTTGTATTGGGACAGGTCTCTCTTTTTTTATCTAATATAGGAGGGGTATGACGATGACATTATCAACGTTAAAAAGAGAAGCAATCAAACAAAATTTAAAGCATAAAGATTATGATGTGGTAATTATTGGTGGAGGTATTACGGGCGCAGGTATTGCTTTAGATGCAAGCCAGCGTGGAATGAAGGTCGCATTAGTAGAAATGCAAGACTTTGCACAAGGAACGAGCTCACGCTCAACGAAGCTTGTTCACGGAGGTTTACGTTATTTAAAACAACTACAAGTAGGTGTCGTAGCTGAAACGGGTAAAGAGCGCGCCATTGTTTATGAAAATGGTCCACACGTTACAACTCCGGAATGGATGCTGTTACCTATGCATAAGGGTGGAACTTTTGGCAAATTTAGCACATCAATTGGTTTAGCAATGTATGACCGATTAGCAGGTGTTAAAAAAGCAGAGCGTAAAAAAATGTTATCTAAAAAAGAAACCTTGGCTAAAGAACCTCTAGTTAAAAAAGCAGGGTTAAAAGGCGGAGGCTACTATGTAGAATATCGCACGGATGATGCTAGATTAACAATTGAAGTTATAAAAAAAGCTGCCGAACAAGGTGCAGATATCATAAATTATACGAAATCAGAACACTTTATTTACGATACAAAACGCAAAGTGAATGGCGTAGAAGTTAAAGATCAACTTTCAAATGAAACTTATCAAATTAAAGCAAAAAAAGTAATCAATGCTGCTGGACCATGGGTTGATGAAGTAAGAAGCGGTGATTATGCTAGAAATAATAAACAATTACGTCTTACTAAAGGTATTCATGTAGTTATTGATCAATCTAAATTTCCATTACAACAAGCGGTATATTTCGATACAGAGAATGACGGACGCATGATTTTTGCCATACCACGTGAAGGTAAAGCATATGTAGGTACTACAGATACATTTTATGATAATGACAAAGCATCACCTTTAGTGACACAAGAAGATCGAGATTATATTATAGACGCTATTAATTATATGTTCCCCGATGTTCAAGTGACGGATAGTGATATTGAATCTACATGGGCTGGTGTGCGTCCATTAATTTTAGAAGAAGGCAAAGATCCTTCAGAAATATCACGTAAAGATGAAGTATGGGAAGGAGATTCAGGTCTTCTAACAATTGCAGGCGGTAAACTCACAGGATATCGTCATATGGCATTGGATATAGTTAACTTATTAGCTAAGCGATTGAAGCAGCAATATGGTTTAACATTCGATGCGTGTGCAACGAAACATTTACCAATTTCTGGTGGTGACGTTGGTGGAAGTAAGAACTTTAATCAATTTGTTGAACAAAAAGTCCAAGAAGCAAAAGCATTCCATATCGATGAAAATGTTGCACGACGTCTTGCTTCAAAATACGGATCTAATGTAGATCAATTGTTTAATATTGCACAAACTGCACAATTGCACGATATTGATTTACCACTTGAAATTTATGTTGAACTTATTTATAGTGTTCAAAATGAAATGGTATATAAACCAACCGACTTCTTGGTACGCCGAACAGGTAAATTGTATTTTAATATTCAAGATGTTTTAGCCTATAAAGCAGGTGTTATCGAAGTGTTAAGTAATTTATTGAACTATACGCCTGCGCAGAAGATGCAATTCACTGCTGAACTAGATCAAGCTATTGATGAGGCTCAAACTGGCAATGATCAACCTGCTGTAAAAGCATAAGTATTATGTATAAAAATATTGTTATATAAACAAGTAACACCTTGAAAAGTAGTCGGAGGTCTAATTTTCAGGGTGTTATTTCTTGTGTAATAATATAGGCGTTTTTACTAATTATTTTGAAGATAATGAGCTTTGGCTAAGCTTTTCAACAAAAGCAAACCATTTGATAACAGTGATAAGTAAAGGTATATTAAAATATAACACTGAATTTTATACATAGTACATGATATTTCATTTTAGGGGGCATATATGTGAGCCAAGGCACGTTTTATATCACCGTTGAAGATGGCACAATGTTGGAAGTTAAACTTAATAAAGCGCATAAGACCACAATTGGCGTAGTACATATTTTTCATGGTATGGCAGAGCATATGGATAGATATGATAATTTAGTCCATGCATTTAATCTACATGGTTACGACGTGATTCGTCACAATCATCGAGGACATGGAAAGGAAATAACGATTAATGAACGCGGCCACTATGATGATTTGCGTATTGTAGCTCAAGATGCAGAAGAAATCGCACGGACAATATATGGTGACTTTGGCAAATTGCCATATATTGTTTTGGGTCACTCAATGGGGTCTATTATTGCGCGTCGTTTTGTTGAACAATACCCTGATGTTGCTGATGGCTTAATTTTGACGGGGACAGGTCAATTTCCATTATGGAAAGCCATTCCAGCAGCAGTTAGTCTTAAACTTATAGCTTTATGCCTAGGTAGAAGAAAGCGTCTAAAATGGGTAAATCAACTTGTTTATAAATCATTTAATAAACGTATCGACAATCCTCAAACGCCAAGCGATTGGCTATCTTCTCAACGTGCAGAAGTAGATAAATATGTTGAAGATGAATACTGTGGCTTTTTAGTGTCTAATCAACTTATCTATCAAACGGTTAAATATATGATGGTGACATCATGGAAAAAAGAACTCAAGAAGATAAATAGTAAGCTACCGATTTTGTTGATATCAGGTAAGGAAGATCCATTTGGTGATTACGGCAAAGGTGTGCGCAAGCTAGGACGAAAATTTAAACGAGCAGGTATAAAACATATCACGGTACAACTATATAAATTCAAAAGACATGAAATATTATTTGAAGATAATTATGATTTAACATGGAATCACATGTTTGAATGGATTGAAAAACATATTTTGAAGCGAACAAACGAGAGAGGATAGTAAAATATGATGAGCAAAAAGCCGTTTATCGTTGTTGTCGTTGGTCCAACGGCATCAGGGAAAACTGAATTGAGTGTCGCCCTAGCTAAGAAAATAAATGGTGAAGTGATTAGTGGCGATTCAATGCAAGTGTACAGACAAATGGATATAGGTACAGCAAAAGTAACACAAGAAGAAATGGAAGGTGTACCGCATCATCTTATCAATATTTTAAATCCAGATGAAGCCTTTTCGGCATACGAATTTAAAAAACGTGCAGAACAATGCATCGCAGATATCACTGCGAGAGGGAAAATTCCTATTATTGCAGGCGGTACAGGTTTGTATATTCAATCACTGATTTATAATTATCCATTTGAAAAGGAAGAAATTACAGCTGAAAAGAAACGTGAAGTCGCAAAAAAAATGAATGCATTAGAAGAATTAGATAATGATCATTTACATCAATATTTAAAAACATTTGATTCAAAATCTGCTTTAGAAATACACCCTAATAATCGAAAAAGAGTGCTTAGGGCAATAGAATATTATTTAAAAACAGAAAAACTTTTAAGTTCACGCAAGAAAGTTCAACAATTTACAGAAAATTATGATACATTATTAGTAGGGATTGAAATGTCGCGTGAAACATTATATTTTAAAATAAATAAACGAGTTGATATTATGTTGACCAACGGATTATTTAGGGAAGTGGAAGCACTGCTTGAATCAGGATATGAGCATGAACAGAGCATGCAAGCAATTGGCTATAAAGAGCTAATTCCTGTGGTCAAAGGTGAAGAAACATTGTCTTATGCAGTTGATAAATTGAAACAGCATTCGAGACAATATGCCAAAAGACAACTGACTTGGTTCAAGAATAAGATGAAAGTGCGATGGTTAGATAAAGAGAACATGTCGCTTCAAATGATGTTAGATGAGATTACAACCCAAATAAATAAAAGGAGTTCTGTAAAATGATTGCAAATCACAACATCCAAGACCAAACACTAGAAAATTTTAAAGTGAATCAAACAGAAGTCACTGTCTTCTTCTTAAATGGTTTCCAAATGAAAGGTGTTATTGAAGACTTTGACAAATATGTTGTCAACATCGTATCTCAAGGTAAACAACATTTGATTTACAAACATGCGATCAGTACTTTTGCTGTAGATACAGAAGGCTCAGACACTGTTGAAACAAACAGCGAAGAATAGGTTATAAGCTTACAAGCTTTTAATCATCATATCTAAGTAAGCGAAGTATTCGGTTACTACACATGTTTACAAACATAGGCGATAACACATTAAAATAATATCGTTAGTTGTTTGTAAAAAGCATCCAGCTCGCTAAAAACGAACTGGATGCCTTTTTGTGTTATAAAAGAGCTTCAATTGCTTCATGTAATTGTGCAGGTTTCTTTTGAGGAGAAAAACGTTTAACCACATGACCTTGACGATCAACTAAAAACTTCGTAAAATTCCATTTAATTTTCTCATTAAACATACCATGTTGCGCGTCAGTTAAAAATCTAAATAATGGATGTTGATGCTCTCCCTTTACATCAATTTTTTCGTGAATAGGGAATGTGACACCATAATTAATTTTACAATTTTGATTAGCTTCAGCACCAGAACCAGGTTCTTGACCACCGAATTGATTACATGGAAAACCTAATACGACAAGACCTTGTTCTTTGTATTTATCATAAATCTCTTGAAGTCCTTCAAATTGAGGTGTAAAACCACACTCACTTGCAGTATTCACGATGAGCATGACGTCCCCTTTATATTTTTCTAATTTATAGTCTTTACCATCTGAAGTTTGAACGACAATATCATAAATATTTTCCATTCTATTCACCCTTTCAATTTATCTTTAATTTAACATAATTTATGCAGATAGTCTTAAATAAAGCACTGTGTTAGAATGATTTGAGTAGCAAGATTAAGGAGATGCATACTATGGTGCAACAAGCAGCATATAGCACACAACAGAAACGAGAAACTGCAGTTCTAGTCGGTGTAAATGCCCAAGTAGATAATCAATTTGATTATGATTCAACTATGCAAGAATTACAGGCCTTATCACAGACATGCCAGCTTGAAGTGGTTAGTCAAATAACACAAAATCGACAACAAGTTGATCATAAATATTATGTTGGTAAAGGTAAAATCGATGAAATTAAAGCATTTATTGATTTACATGATATAGATGTCGTTGTAGCAAATGATGAATTAACGACAGCACAGTCCAAAAGTTTAAATGATGCGTTAGATGTTAAGATTATTGACCGCACACAACTTATACTAGAAATTTTTGCATTACGTGCTAAAAGCAAAGAAGGGAAGTTACAAGTTGAATTAGCACAGTTAGATTATTTACTACCTAGACTACAAGGACATGGAAAGAGTTTGTCACGTTTAGGTGGAGGAATAGGTACGAGAGGTCCTGGTGAAACCAAGTTAGAAATGGATCGACGACATATTCGAACACGAATAAATGAAATTAAACATCAATTACAGACAATAGTTGAACATCGAGAAAGATATCGAAATAAACGCGAGCAAAATCAAGTATTTCAAATAGCATTAGTTGGCTATACTAATGCAGGTAAATCGTCATGGTTTAATGTATTGTCTGGTGAAAGTACTTATGAGCAAAATCTATTGTTTGCTACGCTAGACCCTAAAACTAGACAAATCCAGCTAAATGAAGGATTTAATGTGATAATTACGGACACAGTAGGATTTATTCAAAAACTACCAACAACTTTAGTAGCTGCATTTAAATCCACTTTAGAAGAAGCCAAAAATGCTGATATATTATTACATATAGTTGATGCGAGCCACCCTGAATTTCGCTCACAATACGAAACAGTCAATCAGTTAATTCAAGAATTAGATATGGACCAAATTCCACAAGTTGTACTGTTTAACAAAAGAGATTTATGTCCTTCTACAATGGCTTTACCAATGTCATCATCATTATTTGAATTTGTATCGACACAGCATCATTCAGATATTACAAAGGTCAAAGCGTTGTTAATTAAACAAATAAAAGAAAGTTTAACTTATTATTCAGAAACAGTGGCAAGTTCCAATGCACAACGCATATACTTTTTGAAACAGCATACACTAATAGAAGAAATGAACTTTAATCCTCAAAACAATTGTTATGAGGTTACGGGATATAGAAAATAACAAAAAGGAAGATTATACATGTCAGATTTAACACACACAATTGCAGAAGTAGAAGATATCTTAGCACCATTTTTTCAACAGATTGAAGACATTGCACTTTTGAATCAGGAAAAAGTACTAGCAGCATTTCATCATGTAAAAGCAACAGAAAGTGATTTACTAGGAACTACTGGTTATGGATATGATGATATTGGAAGGCAGCATTTAGAAGAGATTTATGCACATACATTTCGAGCACAATCAGCTTTGGTGCGTCCGCAAATTATTTCAGGTACACATGCGATTACAATAGCGCTTCAAAGTATGTTAAAGCATGGAGATGAACTACTTTATATTACTGGAAGTCCATATGATACTTTATTAGAAGTTATAGGCGTCAATGGTAATGGTATCGAAAGTTTAAAAGAGCATGGCGTTAAATATCGTGATATTCCATTAAAAGATGGTGATATAGACACTTCACAAGTTTTGAGCACGATTACTGATAAAACAAAAGTAGTTGCTATACAACGCTCTAAAGGATATGATCAACGACCATCTCTTAATATTGATAAAATTGAATGCGCTATTCAAAAAATTAAAGCACAATATCCGCATGTTATTATTTTTGTAGATAATTGCTATGGCGAATTTGTTGAAACACGAGAACCAATTGAATGTGGTGCAGATTTAATGGCAGGATCACTGATTAAAAATCCTGGTGGTGGTTTAGCTAAAATTGGTGGTTACATCGCAGGTCGTGAAGATTTAATTGAACGTTGTGGCTATCGACTAACGGCACCTGGAATTGGGCGTGAAGCAGGGGCTTCGGTCTATGCACTTCATGAAATGTATCAAGGCTTCTTCTTAGCACCACACGTAGTGAGCCAAAGTTTGAAAGGCGCTTTATTTACGAGTCTTTTATTAGAGAAAATGCACATGCACACAACGCCCAAATATGATGTACCACGCACTGATTTAATCCAAACAGTACAATTTGAAACAAAAGAACAAATGATTTCTTTCTGTCAAAGTATTCAACATGCGTCACCTATAAATGCACATTTTAGTCCAGAGCCAAGTTACATGCCTGGTTATGAAGATGATGTCATTATGGCTGCAGGCACTTTTATCCAAGGTGCATCTATCGAATTATCTGCAGATGGTCCAATTCGTCCACCATATGAAGTTTATGTCCAAGGCGGTTTAACTTATGAGCACGTTAAGCTAGCGATTATTTATGCAGTAAAACAATTACAAGAGCAACAATTAGTATAGTCAGAAACATTTTAGAATATAAATGTAGTGGATTCAAATTGGAACACCAAAACTTTTTATTTGGATATGGTTCTTACAATATTGGGTAGCGTAGATTAATTTATATCAGGATTTTATACAAAAGGCACCTCGTTCATTTAGTTTAGTAAAGTTTATTAAATGATACGAAAGTGTCTTGTTTTTTTAAGCATTTCAATATAAGACGACATGTTAATACGTATTATTTATGGCGAGACTCCTGAAAGAGCAGTGTTAGCCTATTTTATAAACCACATGACTTCGTATGATTAAGATTAATGAAGTATTAACCATTCTATGTTAGAAAACCTGACATATTTTTGTATTATAAAAAAAAGTATGCTAAATTGTTAACAAGTTCAAAAGTAGAGGTGAGGTTATTAGTGTCTAATGATAAATTAAGGCGTAATATGGCCGTATTCTCTATGAGTGTTGTAAGTAAATTAACGGAATTATCAGCAAGACAAATCCGTTATTACGAAACACATGAACTGATAACGCCCGAACGAACAGCAGGAAATAAACGATTATTTTCAATGAATGATTTGGAACGACTTTTAGAGATTAAAGCGCTTTTAGAAAAGGGTTTTAACATCAAAGCAATCAAACAAATTATTTTAGATGATCAAGGGCATTTAACAACTGATGAACAAGAGACTAGAAAAAGAATGATTGTAGATGCAACGCAAAAACCCATAGGTGAAGCATTGCCAATAAATCGTGGAGATTTATCCAGATTTATTAAATAAAGTAGTGGAGGATTCAAATATGCCAAAACGTACATTCACAAAAGATGACATTCGTAAATTTACAAAAGAAGAAAATGTAAGATACTTACGCTTACAATTCACAGATATTTTAGGAACAATAAAAAATGTAGAAGTTCCAGTAAGCCAATTAGAAAAAGTGTTAGATAATGAAATGATGTTTGATGGTTCTTCAATTGAAGGATTTGTTCGTATTGAAGAATCAGATATGTATTTACATCCAGATTTAGATACATGGGTTATTTTCCCATGGACAGCAGGACAAGGTAAAGTAGCACGATTAATTTGTGACGTATATAAAACGGATGGTGAACCTTTTGAAGGGGATCCACGTGCGAACTTAAGACGTGTCTTGAAAGAAATGGAAGACATGGGTTATACAGACTTTAACCTTGGACCTGAACCAGAATTCTTCTTATTCAAATTAGATGAAAAAGGTGAACCAACACTTGAGTTAAATGACGATGGTGGATACTTCGATTTAGCACCAACTGACTTAGGTGAAAACTGCCGCCGTGATATCGTTTTAGAACTTGAAGACATGGGCTTTGATATTGAAGCAAGTCACCATGAAGTAGCACCTGGTCAACATGAAATTGATTTTAAATATGCAGATGCAATTTCAGCATGTGATAATATTCAAACATTCAAGTTAGTTGTAAAAACGATTGCACGTAAACATAATTTACACGCAACATTTATGCCAAAACCATTGTTCGGTGTAAACGGTAGCGGTATGCACTTCAATGTGTCATTATTCAAAGGTAAAGAAAATGCCTTCTATGATCCAAATGGTGAAATGCAATTAACAGATGACGCATATCATTTCACAGCTGGTATTTTAAATAATGCACGTGGCTTCACAGCTGTATGTAATCCGATTGTAAACTCATACAAACGCTTAGTACCAGGCTATGAAGCACCATGTTATATCGCATGGAGTGGTAAAAACCGTTCTCCATTGGTTCGTGTACCTTCATCAAGAGGGTTATCAACACGTATTGAAGTGCGTTCAGTAGATCCAGCGGCAAATCCTTATATGGCGCTTGCAGCTATTTTGCAAGCAGGGTTAGACGGTATTAAAAATAAAACAGAAGTACCAAAACCAGTGAACCAAAATATTTACGAAATGAATCGTGAAGAACGTGAAGCTGTTGGCATTCATGACCTTCCATCAACACTTTATACAGCATTAAAAGCAATGCGTGAAAATCCAACGATTAAAAAAGCATTGGGTAACCATATTTACAATCAATTTATTAATTCTAAATCAATTGAATGGGATTATTACAGAACCCAAGTTTCTGAATGGGAGCGCGACCAATACATGAAACAATATTAATCGCTAAGCAAACAGGGGACCGACTTAGGGATAACAAGGAGTTAAGGCACTTTGCCTTAGCTTCTTTTTTATATAAAAGTGGACAACTAACCTATAAAAGAAAGCTATTTTTTCATTGGATGGGCAACTATTGGGCAACTCATTTTAAAATACATTCTTGATATATTTCTCAAAATTTTCTTTAGCATCATCATTCATCTTAAATTATTACAAAATGTTTAGACTTGATTAGAAAAGGTGTATATACTCTTTCAAATCACCAAGGTAATACGTTTTAAACTATAAAAAAAGAGTAGATAACAAATATTGTCAAAAACATTGTTATCATACTCAAAAATGTTTAGACGGCTAATTCGATATATCTTCTTTAGTTAAAAATATAAGTATTTTCTATTATATTAATTCTAATAATTGATTGACATTTTCTTCAGTTGTTGCCCAACTTGTAGCAAATCTTACGACGCGATGATTTTCATCGTATTTTTCCCAAACTGCGAACTTTACTTTTTGTTGTAATTGTTGAATTTTCTCTTCGCTTAATATGAAAAATTGTTGATTCGTAGGTGAGTCGAAATAGACTCTGTAACCTTTGTCAATAAACCCTTTTTTCATTTTATTGGCCATGTGAATCGCATGACGACTGATGTCAAAATATAAATTGTTTGTAAATAATTCTAAAAATTGAATACCAACTAATCGTCCTTTAGCTAATAATGCACCGTGTTGTTTAATGCGTGTAGTGAAGTGTTTTGGTTCATTATATTGCGTAAAGACAATTGCTTCACCGCACAATGCACCAACTTTTGTGCCACCGATATAAAAAATATCACAATACTTTGCAATATCTGTGATATCTACGTCAGTTGCGTCGCTCATTACGCCATAACCCAATCTAGCACCATCCATAAATAATGGTATTTGATGCTTACGACATACTTCTGACAAAGCTTGTAACTCACTTTTTGAATAGAGCGTACCATATTCTGTAGGATGTGATATATAAACCATTCCCGGAAAGGCCATATGTTCTTTTTTGAAATCACTATTAAATGTTTCCAAATATTGTTTCACTGATTCTGCTGTAATTTTTCCTTCGTTTGATTCTAACTCTATTACTTTGTGACCGCTGAATTCAATGGCTCCTCCTTCATGAACGGCAACATGTCCTGTATTGGCTGAAATCACAGCTTCGTACGGTTCTAATACTGTACTTATAACGACTTGATTGGTTTGTGTGCCACCAACTAAAAATCTTACAGTCGCATGTGGACAGTCAATAATTTCTCTAATTTTATCAGCTGCTTGTTGAGAAAATTGGTCGGCACCATAACCGGCTTCTTGCACCATATTTGTTTCTATAAGTCGTTGTAACACTTTTTCATGTGCACCCTCTAAATAATCGTTTTCAAATGAAATCATGAAATTCCCCCTTAAATTAACAGAACTTTCTGAAAATATAATATGACAATTATAGCGCATTTTTCGTTGGAAATAAATTAAATTTCGCAATTAAATAATTGTAAGCGTTTTAAAGTTGATGTTAAAAGATACAGTAGTTTGATATTTAAAACTAAAAAAGCTATTATTTAAATTAGTAAATAAATATGAATAATGAATATAAATGACGCTGAAAGAGGGAAAGATGAATTATGTTCTTAGGGGTAACGGGAAATTTAGGTATTATATTTACATTTTTGTTAATCATTGGCTTTATATTGAACTTGATTTTAGCATTTATTATTATCTTTTTAGAACGTAATAGACGAAGTGCTACGTCAACATGGGCATGGCTTTTTGTGCTGTTAGTATTGCCACTCATTGGCTTTGTTTTATATTTATTTTTTGGTCGAACTGTGTCAAAGCGTAAAATGGAAAAACATAATGGTAAGGAGCTTAATGCATTTAAGCAATTGATAGATGATCAGATAAAAAGTTTTGACAAACATAATTATGGTACTAGCAATGAACTAGTAACAACACATCATGATTTAGTTCGCATGTTGCTTATGAACCAAGATGGCTTTTTAACTGAAAATAATCAAGTGGATGTATTTACGGATGGGCATGAGTTGTTTGATCAAGTTATAGAAGATATATACAATGCTAAACACTACATTCATTTAGAATATTATACGTTTGAGTTAGATGGTTTAGGTAAACGTATTCTTGATGCTTTAGAAACGAAGTTAAAAGAAGGTTTAGAAGTAAAACTCCTTTATGATGATGTTGGTTCTAAAAAAGTTGGCTTATCTAAATTTAAGCAATTTAAAGCACTTGGAGGCGAAGTTGAAGCATTCTTTGCATCGAAGTTTCCATTAATTAATTTTAGAATGAATAATCGTAATCATCGTAAAATTATAGTCATAGATGGTCAAAAAGGCTATATTGGTGGTTTTAATATAGGAGATGATTATTTAGGATTGGGAAAATTAGGTTATTGGAGAGATACACATTTTAGAATTCAAGGTGATGCAGTTGATGCCTTGCAAGTAAGATTTATTTTAGATTGGAACTCTCAAGCACATCGTACTCAATTTGAATATGATAGTAAGTATTTTCCTAAAAAAGATTATGGAGATGGTCATACACCACTTCAAATTGTGGCAAGTAGTCCGGCAGAAGATTGGCATCAAATTGAATTTGGTTATACTAAAATGATTATGAGTGCTAAAAAATCGATTTACTTACAGACGCCTTATTTTATACCGGATAATGCTTATATTAATGCATTAAAAATGGCAGCGAGTACAGGGGTAGAAGTGCATCTTATGATACCATGCAAACCGGATCATCCTTTTGTTTATTGGGCGACTTTTTCTAATGCGGCCGCTCTATTAGATAGTGGGGTGCATATTCATACCTATCAAAATGGCTTTATTCATTCAAAATTATGTATGATTGATGATGAAGTAGTGTCTGTAGGTACAGCTAATATGGATTACAGAAGTTTTGAACTTAATTTTGAAGTCAATGCCTTTGTATATGATAAAACGATTGCACAGCAATTAAAAAAAGCTTATCAAGAAGATATCAAAAAATCTAAATTGTTAACTAAAGAAAAATATAACCAACGTTCATTAAAAATAAAAATAAAAGAAGACATTGCAAAGCTCGTATCACCAATTTTATAACAAGTAGTTAAAGTATTGGAGTATTACCACCTATTGAAATATTTTCAGTAGGTGTTTTTTATGACAAATGTCATTCTAACATGATGACATTTGCATCTAATATCAAACGTCATTCCTTGTTATTGTTGTAATAGTCAAACAAGAGGTGATATAGATGATTGAAGTAAAAGGTATAAAAAAACAATTTGGGAAAAAATTAGCGTTAAACGACATTAATTTGAAAATTCAAAATGGTAAATGTACGGCTTTTATCGGTAAAAATGGAGCGGGTAAATCAACATTGATTGATATTATTATTGGTAATTTAACTCCTAATGAAGGTCAAATTTTAGATAAGTCAGAATTATTAGACCCATCAAAAATGGCTATTTTATTTCAAAAGACGCAATTTCCCAAAATGATAAAAGTGAAAGAGTTATTTTACTTACATCACGCATTATATCCACAAGCAATGTCACTTAAGGCATTTAAAGCATTAACATTATTTGACGATGCTCAGTTAAATCAAATGGCCAATAAACTATCGGGTGGACAGCAACGGTTGCTAGATTTTGCCCTTGCATTGGTAGGGCATCCGCAATTACTCATTCTTGATGAACCAACAGCAGCAATGGATATAGAGACTAGAGAATATTTTTGGCAGGTGATTCAACATCTCAAAGATCAAGGAACAACTATTTTATATACGTCACACTACATTGAAGAAGTAGAGCGGATGGCTGATCATATTGTCTTATTAAAAAATGGTGTTATTCAAATGAACGACACGTTATCACAAATTCGCCAACAAGATGCGATGACATTTATTTATATACCTAAAAAATATCAAAAACAGCTTCATATTAATGAAAAGATACAAGAAACAAAGCAACAGCACATCATTAAAATATGTACCAAAGATGTTTCGCGAACGCTACAAGATTTGCAAAAACAGCAAGTAAATTTAAATGAGATTGAGATACATAAAGCATCATTACTTGAAATCATGTTTAAAGATAATCATTCAAAAGAGGTGGAAACATTATGACGATGACTTTATTAACAACGGAATTAAAAGTTCTTTTTAGAAAAAAAGTGTATCTAATTTTTTCGATTTTATTACCTTTATTCTTTTATCTTATTTTTACGTCAATTTTAGATTTACCTAAAGCTCAACAACAAGTGTTTAATAAAGAATATATGTATAGTATGGTAGTGTTTAGTTTATTGAACTTTTGTATGATGTCGTTTCCTTTAGATATGATAGAAGAACGTGCCAATGGATGGTATAAACGGTTAATGGTTACACCTATGTCAATATCACGTTATTACGGTGTAAAAGTTGTGCGAACGATGATACAATTTTTATTATCGATTGTTATCATTTTTGTCGTTGCACATTTCTCTAAAGACGTTACGATGAGTATTGCTGAGTGGATGTTATCAGGTATATTACTTTGGATTGGCGCAAGTTTATTTTTAACCTTTGGTCTTGTTATTGCCCAATTTGATGATACGCAAAAAGCAAGTAGTATAGCTAATATGATATGTATATTGCTTGCAATAGCAGGAGGACTTTGGTTCCCAACAACAACTTTCCCCGATTGGATGCAGCAAGTATCAAAGTGGATGCCAACCTACCATTTAAAAGCGATTGCATATGACTTAAGTAAAGGTAGCGGAATCAATGTACAATCATTTAGTATTATATTTATATATAGTATATTTGCCTTAATCATTGCATTGTGGATAAATCATAGAAAAGATGTGTCTTAAATGAAAGAACGTTCAGTAACTATATTTTTAGCAGAAAAAATAACGCCACTCATTTATTTGATATTTCCAATATTGGCTACGTTTTCAGATGATATAACACGATCTAAAGTTGAATATGTAAGCATTGTTATTGTATTTACTATCACATATATGATGATTATTTTTGGTTACACTAAGTGGCGAAATAATTGGCTTTTTATATTGTTTATTATACATTATGCGATTTTAATATATTTCGTATTTTGTAATACACCTATGAACACGTTATTTTTCTTTTTTAGTGCGTTTGCTTTGCCATTTATGTTAAAAGTAGGCATAAAATCTAAATTTTTTGTCTTATTTTGCATGGCGCTAGCAGCAGCTCTAATGATGCAATACTATATAGATCAAAGTCATATGTTTGTTTTATTAGTGTATTATTTAGTCATTTTAATGATGTGTCTAGGCAATATCCGAGCTGTTCATGAAAGACATTTAAAAGATCAATTAAATGCTAAAAATGAATATATTAATATGTTGATTACTGAAAAAGAAAGAAATCGTATAGGTCAAGATTTGCATGATACACTAGGTCATGTGTTTGCAGGGATGACATTGAAAGCAGAACTAGCTACAAAATTAATTGACCAGCAACCAGAACAGGCAAAAGAAGAAATTGAAGCACTGGCAGATTTATCACGTCAAACATTGACTAAAGTTAGAGCAATTATCGAAGATTTAAAAACACAAACGTTTGATGAAGAGGTTCATGCTGTCGAACATGTATTAAAAGATGCGAATATTTCTTTTGATTTTTATAATGCTAATATTGCCAAGACGATGAGCCCTGTACGTCAATCTACATTAGCAATGATATTAAGAGAAGCAATAAATAATATTATTAAGCATGCGCATGCGACCAAAGTAGAAGGAAACTTAATAAACAAACAAGAGAAAATTATATTATGTGTATCGGATAATGGTCAAGGTATGCGACAACCAGAAACTGTTCGTTTAAATAGTATAGAACAACGTGTTGCATATTTAAAAGGAACATTAGTTATTCATTCTAGTAAACAACAAGGAACGACCATTGAAGTTCATATTCCAAGAGGTGAGCAACTATGATTTCAGTTATTGTAGCGGAAGACCAAACAATGTTAAGGCAAGCGATGGTTCAATTACTTAATATGAGCGATGATATTAAAGTGGTAGAACAATTTGGCGATGGCGCTTCTGCATTAAGATATATCCAAAAGCACAGTCCTCAAGTAGCTATATTGGATATTGAGATGCCTGAGATGACGGGGCTGGAAGTCCTTGCTAAAGTGAGAGAAGGAAACGATTCAACTAAGATTATTATCGTAACGACATTTAAAAGACCAGGTTATTTTGAAAAAGCGGTTGCGAATGATGTAGACGCATATGTGCTTAAAGAACGTTCTGTTGATGATTTGATTGGCACGATAAAAAAAGTAATAACAGGGGAAAAGGAATACAGTGCTTCACTCATGACATCAATGATTTCTAATATGAATCCACTCACACACAAAGAACAAATTGTCTTAAGAGAAATTGGGCTGGGCCTCAGCAGTAAAGAAATCGCAAATAAATTGTATTTGTCGGACGGAACAGTGAGAAATTATACATCAGCTATTATTGATAAGATGGAGGCGGACAATCGCTTTGAAGCTTGGAAAAAAGCGTTTGAAAAAGGTTGGGTTTAATTATTTTGTAACTACTTTTTGGTTGCTAGACATTTTATCAACATGTTCAGCCAAAAGTCTCAAAACGTGTGCTACTTTGTCAGGTGGTGTATCACTAGCTAACGTATGTTTAAATGTGTAGCCTTCTTGTGTTTTTACGCAGTATACAAGAGCATCAGTTTCAATAATAATATCCATAATTTCCATTTTAAACACCTCATATCCCATTTGAATTTAATCACAGTCTAAAAACTTAACTTTTAAAATATTTTTCGTAAGAAAGTTCGTCTTTTAGTATCTTTACTTATATATACCACATTTTGAATAAAAATAACATTATTAAACTTTAATCTACAATTTTAAATCAAAAAAATGCCTTCAAAAGCTTGAAATTAGCTTTTGAAGGCATTATAGAAGAAAAACTATTTGTTGCGTGATGATTATTTATTATTACGCTTATTTATGATGTTTTGGATAAGATAAACTAGAAAACCTACGAATACCCCTAGTAGTATAGCGACTACAATTGATACGATGATAGGTAATTTAAAAATGATTTGGAGAATAACTCCTACAATTATAGCAATGACAGCTCCAATGATGGTAACGAGGCTCTCATTTTGTTCGCTCATAATATTCACTCCCAACTTTCAATAATATTATATCATGCTTTAAATAGAAGTGAATGGAATAACAGTGTAATTTCATATTGACCTTGATGAAGTTAATTAGATATGATAATTGAGTAAATTTAAAATGAGGAGCAACTAATGAAATCCAAAAAGTCAAAATCAATTGTTATTTTTGTGGTCATAGTACTTATTGTCTTAGGTTTTCAATATATTAATCATACAGGACCTTTTCAATCTCTGTTATCACAATCTAAACAGCAATCATCTACTGATTTAAAAGGAAAGGAAAAAGTTCATATTATACGTGTAGTTGATGGTGATACCTTTGTAGCTCGTAATAGCAAAGGCCAGCAGCTTAAAATTCGTTTAATCGGCGTTGATACGCCTGAAACAGTGAAACCTAATACACCTGTACAGCCATACGGTAAAGAAGCATCGCATTTTAGTAAAAAGAACTTAACCAATAAAGATGTTTATCTGGAATATGATAAAGAAAAAAATGATCGCTATGGACGTGTTTTAGCATATGTTTGGCTGGATAAAGATACATTATTTAATGAGCTATTAGTAAAAGAAGGGTTAGCTAAAGAAAAATACTTTGCACCTAATGGAAAATATAGAGACGTCTTTATCAAAGCACAAAACGAGGCGCAAAAGAAAAAAATCAATCTTTGGAGTTAGAAAAAGCCAGGAATGCCCATCTGCTTATGTGATTGTGGTTACATCACTTTATGAGAGGTGCATTTCCGGCTTTTTAATTATTAATCAAAACTTTTTGCAATGGTTTCGACTTGTTCTTTAGTCAGTGGATGTTTTGACAACTCTATAGCATGTCCAATGACGGATTTTAATGAAGATTTTGTAGAAACAGTATCTACATATTTTCCTCTTTCATCTGATCCTTCAATTATATTGACACTACCATCATTAAAGTACACAACACCAATACTTTGAATTTTGTGATTGAAGTGGTTTTCAATGCCGTCTTTTAATGTTTTAGAGTTCAGTGCTGCCTGTTGATAAGGATCTACGTCATAAAAATCAAAAATAACACGATTACTTTGTATTTTTTCAATAAACGTATATATTTCTTGACGTGTTGAATTAAATTGGCTGTGATACTGCTTGGCAATGTAATGTCCAATGACTTGATCAATTGAACTAAAGCTAGATAAATTTAATTCATCCTTTACAGATGCGTCAAAATGGTAAAATGTTTTTTGCTTCCAATTTTTGACATCGATATTGATTAGACCTACATCTGAGACAACGATAAAGTCAAATGTTCTTAAATACTCGAAGAATGGATGTTTTGTAGCTAATTTACTTGTCTGAATAATTTCGTAGTATTTTAGCTGGCCATTCTTTTTGAAACTTTCAAGTATTTCTTTGACTTCACGTTTTGCATTTTTCTTAGCATGTGTGCTGACATCGTTATTAGAACTTAACATTTGATTTTTGAGTTCAGTATTTTCATTACTGAGAATCGCGTTCTTAGAAGTGAGTTGATTTTTAGCGTATACTTCTGTATCAATTCTACTTTGCATGTAGCGATGATGTAGTATAGAAGCTAAAATGAGTATCACTAATAAAATAATAAGCACTATTGACAAGGTCATTATTTATCACCTTACTCTGTTTATTTTGTATTGTTATATCATTAAAATACTCCTGATTATTAAAGATATTTTAATCATACAAATACACTGTAAATTATATACAGTTTAATTTATTAATTCAATCAATGCGTAGACAAAATGTGTAGCTTATTAAATATCTAAAGTTCAAATTAAAGCCAAAGTAACTATATATATAATTATAGGTAAATATGAAGTAACATGCAGTTTACCAAAAGTTCACAATTCAAAAATTGAAAATGTAGTACGAGCAAGTTATAATTGAGTAATGAAAGCGTTTCCTAAGGAGGGGTCGAATGGCTAAATTACAGGATTACAAAGCTAAGGACTTAGTAAATATTTTACTTGATAACTGTCCACAAGCTTTTAAATTTCATGGAGAAGTAGCCATGCAATTATTTTTGAATAATCAATTTGATCTTCCTTCTATAGTTGATTTATGTGTAGAGCGTAAGCATTTAACAGAAGTGATTACAGCTTTGCCTAATGATATTAAATTAACATACTATAATAAAAACAATCATGTTTTAGATACGAGTCAACTTGTTATTACAGAGGTCGTTCATATTACTGTAATGAACAACACTAGTTTATTATTAAATATATTTATATATGATGTAGCGAATGGTGAATGGATTTTTAGATTAGATAATCATGTGAGATTGCCTCAAAATAATATTTATTTCCATTCTTTGACATGGAATGTGGATTATATTAAACCAGAAATTGTACTAATGTATGATTTTTTAGATAATCAAAATTATCACCAATCTTCTAGTTATAAAAAAGTATTAGATGCATTAAGCTATTATCAATTTGTTATTTTACAGACTGTAGTAGGCGAAGATAAAATTAAAAAATGTCTTAATGAGTAATCAAACAAAATAACATATCGGGAAATATCATTTGTAGGAATAAGTATTGAA
>NZ_KV830924.1:312713-397330 GCF_001836955.1 Staphylococcus sp. HMSC063A07 | reverse complement strand
AGACTCTTGAGGGAACAGGACAAGCTGAAGCTGTCCCCAAAGAAAGCGAGCCAACAATACGACGTATTCAATAAAAAAGAAGCAGTCAGATGAGTTGAATTCAATTCATCTGACTGCTATTTTTTGAGATTTATGTCCCAGCCTGTTTTGTCTTTGTTTAAACGTTATCGATGCATTTTCCGTGATAACAAAATTCATACGTTGCATGTACGGCTTTTTCAGCATCTTTAACTGAAATACCAAACATCATCGATATTTCAGAAGCACCTTGATTAATCATTTTTAAATTGATGTTAGCTTGTGCTAATGCATGCGTGATTTTATTTGCTGTTCCTACGGTCTGATTCATTCCTTCTCCTACAATCATTAAAATAGCTAAATCATGCTCTACACTTAATTCATCAACTTCACACTTCTTACGTATTGCGTTTAGAACGTCTTCTTCTTTACCTTTAAGTTGATGTGAACGCATAATTATGCTGATACTATCGATGCCAGATGGCATATGATCAAATGAAATATTAAAGTCTTCTAATATTTGTAATATTTTTACAGTAAATCCAATTTGACGATTCATTAAATATTTTTTGATATTAATAACTGTAAAATCTTTATCACAGCTTATCCCACTAATGACATTATTTGCACTGATATCTCGGTCATGTTTGATAAAAGTGCCTTTATCTTGTGGACGGTTTGTATTTTTAATCACGACAGGTATGCGATGTTTGTAAAGTGGCTGAAGTGCTTCGTCGTGGAAGACACCAAACCCTGCATAAGACAGTTCACGCATTTCTCGATATGTGATTTCTTTAATAAGCTCTGGATGTTTAATAACATTAGGATTGGCTTTAAAAATTCCAGAAACATCAGTGAAGTTTTCATAAAGTGATGCATTAACTCCACGTGCGATGATAGCACCTGTTATATCCGAGCCTCCTCGTGGGAATGTGACAATATAGCCATGTTTAGAAACACCAAAGAAACCAGGAATAATGATTTTTCCTTTAATGTTACGTAATTGTGCAATTCGCTCATAAGCTTGCTCCAATATTTGGGCTTGTTGCGGTAAATCAGTGACTAGAATTCCTGCATCCTCAGGAGATAAATACGTGGTAGGTACCCCTTGCGTATTATTATAATCTGCAATGAGCTGTGCATTAAAATTTTCTCCACATGACAATAATGCATCATAGAGACGCGGTGGACGATTTTTTAATGAATGAATTAATTTTTCTAATGTCGTATCTATTGATTTGAGTATCTCGGTCGACATTTGAAGTTCATTAACAATGTCAGCGTATCGTTGCACAATTTGACGCTTCTTATCTTGATAATCTAAACCACTTGTTACTTTTTCATATAGTCGAATTAATAAATCTGTCGTTTTAATATCATTTTTATAACGTTTACCAGGAGCGGAAACAATGATAATTTTTCTTTCGTCATCAGCATTAACAATGTTTAATACTTTTTTTATTTGAGATGCATTAGCGACGGAACTACCTCCAAATTTAGCTACTTTAACCAATGGAACCAACCTTTCTAAAAAATCAGAAAATTCTATTTAATTTTCTGATAGCACGTGATAATATATAGCTATATATTTGGAGTGAAGTTTTAAACATTGAAATAATAAGAATTGATTTATATAATATACTATTATATAGTATTTTTCAACAGTACAAATGTATTTTAGAAAAAGACAAAAGGGGGATAAGTAATGAAAGAATTAAATATTGCGTTATTAGGGCTTGGTACAGTTGGCTCAGGTGTAGTTAAAATAATCGAAGAAAATAGGCAGCAAATTAAAGACACAATTAATAAAGATATTATTATTAAACATATTTTAGTCCGCAATAAGGCAAAGAAGCGTCCTATAAACTTTCAACAATATCATTTGACTGAAGATGTACATGAGATATTAAATGATGACTCAATTGATATTGTTATTGAAGTAATGGGTGGCATTGAACCAACAGTTGATTATATAAGTAGAACACTTAAAAGTGGTAAACATGTGATTACTGCAAATAAAGATTTGCTTGCAGTTCATTTGCGTTTACTTGAAGATTTAGCAGAAGCTAACGGTGTAGCGCTTAAATTTGAAGCAAGCGTTGCAGGTGGTATTCCAATTGTAAATGCAATAAATAATGGATTAAATGCCAATAATATTTCAAAATTCATGGGCATATTTAATGGTACCTCAAATTTTATTTTAACTAAGATGTTTCAAGAGCATACATCTTTTGAAGAAGCATTAAATGAAGCGCAGCGTTTAGGCTTTGCTGAAGCAGATCCTACAGATGATGTAGAAGGTATTGATGCAGCTAGAAAGGTAGTTATAACTTCATACTTATCATTTAATCAAGTAATTAAATTAAATGATGTTTACATAAAAGGTATTAGTGAGACAACGCTTGATGATATTCTTGTGGCTGACAAGTTAGGCTATAAGATTAAATTGATAGGTAAAGGCATTTATGAACATGGAAAAGTACATGCGTCTGTTGAACCAACATTGATACATAAAAGTCATCAATTAGCCTCTGTAGACAATGAATACAATGCTATTTATGTTATAGGTGATGCTGTAGGAGACACGATGTTCTATGGCAAAGGTGCAGGTAGTTTAGCGACAGGTAGTGCCGTAGTAAGTGATTTATTAAATGTGTCGTTATTCTTTGAATCTAATTTACACACGCTACCTCCTCATTTTGAACTTAAAACAGATCAGACTAAAGAGTTAATGGATCATGAGCATTTAGTTACACTACAAGAAAAATATAGTTACTTTGTTGTGGTTAATAGTAGTGAAACATTAGACAAAATAAAAGAAATAATCAAGTCTAATCTGCCTTTTCATAAATCTTTTGACATTATAAAAAGAAATGATACTACATATGCTGGAGTTATTACAGGTGTTGATGTATCACCAGAACAATCATTAAAGCAAGCAGGTATTGATATAATCAAAGTTTATCCTGTAGAAGGAGTTTAAATATTATGAAAAGATGGCAAGGATTAGTAGAAGAATATCGGTCTTATTTACCGGTTAATGAAGAGACGCCTCAACTTACACTAAATGAAGGAAATACACCATTAATTCATTGTGACTATCTGTCACAAAAATTAAATATAAATCTATACGTAAAGTATGAGGGAGCAAATCCTACTGGCTCGTTTAAAGACCGTGGTATGGTTATGGCTGTGACAAAAGCAAAAGAACAAGGGAAAAAGATTGTGATATGTGCTTCGACAGGAAATACATCTGCTTCTGCAGCTGCATATGCTGCTAGAGCAGGCTTAAAAGCAATTGTAGTTATTCCAGAAGGTAAAATAGCACTCGGAAAATTATCACAAGCTGTCATGTATGGTGCTGAAATAGTGTCAATTGAAGGTAACTTTGATGAAGCGTTAGAAATTGTTAAAGAAATTGCGAAAGATGGTGAGATTGAATTAGTTAATTCAGTTAATCCGTTCCGCATTGAAGGACAAAAGACGGCATCATTTGAAGTTATTGAGCAATTAACAAAAGCTCCGGATATTTTAGCTATACCGGTTGGTAATGCTGGTAATATTACAGCATATTGGCAAGGATTTAAGGAATATCATGATAAGCATGGTGTAACATTACCACGTTTATTTGGTTTTCAAGCAGAAGGTGCTTCTCCTATTGTTCAAAATAAAGTCATTAAAAATCCAGAAACAATAGCGACTGCGATTCGTATAGGAAATCCTGCGAGTTGGACTAAAGCAACCGCTGCATTAAATGAATCTCACGGATTAATTGATAGTGTAACTGATGAAGAAATTTTAGAAGCTTATCAAATTATGACTTCAAAAGAAGGCATATTTAGTGAGCCAGCAAGTAATGCATCAATTGCAGGATTAATTAAATTACACCGTGCTGGACAGTTGCCAAAGAATCAGACAGTTGTAGCTGTATTAACGGGTAACGGACTTAAAGATCCTGATACGGCTATATCACTTCTAGATAATCCGATTCAACCTTTACCTAATGATAAACGAAGTATTATTGAATATATCAAAGGGGTTCTTAAATAATGGAGGACTATTTACATTTAAAAGTGCCTGCATCTACTGCTAATCTCGGTGTGGGTTTTGATTCAATTGGCATGGCGATTGACAAATATTTACATTTATATGTATATAAAATTGCAGGTGAAAATTGGCAGTTTCATTATTTAAATAAAGAGTTAGATAGCTTACCTAAAAATAAAAATAATTATATTTATCAAGTTGCGCAAGAGGTCGCAGAACGTTATCAGGTTAAGTTGCCGGCATTAAGAATTGATATGAGAAGTGATATTCCTTTAGCACGAGGTTTAGGTTCATCTGCTTCTGCTTTAGTAGGTGCATTGTACATTGCTAATCATTTCGGGAATATACAGTTGTCGAAATATGAACTTTTACAACTAGCAACCGAAATGGAAGGTCATCCAGATAATGTTGCGCCAACTATTTATGGAGGATTACTTGCTGGGTATCATAATCCAGAGACTTTAGAAACTGATGTGGCACATATTAACATACCTAAAGTTGACATTATTTTGACTATTCCACCATATGAGTTAAGAACTGAAGATGCAAGACGTGCACTTCCACAGTCTTTTGGTCATAATAATGCCGTTCAAAGTAGCGCTATTAGCAATACAATGATTTGTGCATTAATACAACATAATTATGAGCTTGCTGGAAAAATGATGATGCAAGATGGCTTTCATGAACCGTTTCGTCAGCAACTGATTCCAGAATTTGCAAAAGTTAAAGAAATTGCGCAAGCATATCATGCATATGCTACGGTTATTAGTGGTGCAGGCCCAACGATTTTAACACTTAGCAGAAGGGAATACAGCGGTGAAATTGTGAGACAATTGCGCCGAGCATGTCCACATTGTATTTCTGAGCTCTCCTATATCAATGAAACAGGAGTATTTGAAGAAATTGTGTTTCAACATTAATTTTATTGTAAAATAAAATTGAGATAGAGAAAGGAGAGACAACTTTTATGACTACATATCAAGTGGTTGTGATGGACATGGATGATACTTTATTAACACGAGACAATAAGGTTGATCCAATTACGAAGCAATATTTAATTGATATTCAAAATCAAGGAATTAAAGTAATATTAGCTTCTGGGAGACCAACGGAAGGGATGTTACCTACAGCGTATGAATTGAAGTTAGACATGCATAAAAGCTATATCATGAGTTATAATGGCGGACAAACGATAAGCGTTGCTGATGAATCTATCGTTGCTGAGCAGTCAGTTCGCAAAGAGGATTTTGATGCTATAGTGGATTATTGTCGTCAAAATAACTTTTTTGCTATGACTTATCAAGATGGATACATTATTTATGATGACGACCATGAATATATGAATATTGAATCAGAAATAACTGGATTACCTATGAAACGTGTTAATGATTTAAAGCAATATATACAGCAAAATGTTCCGAAAGTGCTTGCAGTTGATTATGAGGAACATATTACAAAAGCACGACAACATTTAGCAGGGTCGTTTAATGATAATGTTGACGTAACTACGAGCAAACCATATTTTTTAGAATTTATGGCTAAAAATGTGTCGAAAGGTCATGCTATTTCGTCATTTTGTGATAAATCAAATATTGACCTAGCTCAAGTTATCTGTTTTGGCGATAGTCCGAATGACATGTCAATGTTTAAAGTAGTAGGTCATGCCGTAGCAATGGGAAATGCTACTGATGATTTAAAAGCAATCTCAGATGAAGTTACATTAGATAACAATGCTAATGGTATTCCACATGCGTTAAAACAACTACTAAACATATAAAGCAATAAGATTATCATGTTTAGTAATAATAAATGGTCTGGGACATCATTATGTATTAGGCTATGAGTTAAATATTGACAGTAGTTAACTGGATTGAAAATACATTTATACCAAGCTTTTTTCAATTCTAGTCAAGCTTGATGGAGCGGAACAAAATTCATTATGAATTTTGTTCCGCTCCATTTGTGATTTATTAAAATTATTTAGCAGTATGCGTCCATTCATTCTTCCCTCTGTAACGTTTGATGTGTGCATAGACCTGATCTGCAGCGTAATCAAGGTTTGTATAAACTGTTATGGTAAATGCAGACTGATTCTCTTCAAAGGGTTCTTCTAAAAATACTTCTTTTAAATGATTGAATAAATTATTCATCTGATTATGATCTAAACTAGGGTATTCTCTTAAAGTACGTTTGATTAAGCGTCCTTTGCTATCCTCTAGGGATTGCACTACGATAACAAATCTTTCATCTTTCTTCAATACATCATCGAATAAATTAGTTTGTCCTATCATATAATCCACCTCGAAACCTTAGTCTTTAACTACATTATACATAATAAAGCCTTTTCAGAAAATAATACATTTAAAAAAGCGCAACACTTTTAATGTATAAGCATACAAAATTAGTGTTGCACTTCGACGATATTTATTAAAGATATAGTAAATTAATGTGTATTATTATAATGATATATTAGTTAATTTCATGTTGTGATAAATCCATATCTTCCAATTTGACATATTTTGTTTTTCTAATCAGTTTATGAATAAAGAAAATGATTGCGAGTACGATAAGTGGTAAGAAATTGATAAATACACCACTGAATTGGCCAGCCATCAATTTGCCGAATGAACTACCGAATAACAGGAAGATCAACATCAAGAATACAATAATTGGTCCAAGCGGATATAAAGGAGAACGATAAGGCAATAATGTTGAAATATCTTTTCCTTGTTTTTTAATTGCACGACGCAATCTTACTTGTCCCCATGTACTTGCACCCCAAACTAAAATAACCATTGAGCCAATGATATTAAGTAAACTAAATACTGCATTGGCATTAAAATTAGCATAAATAATAACTAAAACAATGAAAATATATGTCGTTATTAATGCACGCAAAGGTAATTTGGTAGTTGGATTTAACTTTCCTAAAAATTTGGGTGCTTGGCGATTATCACTAAGTGAATACAACATGCGACTTGTAGTATATAAACCAGAATTCGCTGCTGATAACAATGAAGTTAAGATAACAGCATTGATGACTGATGCAGCAAAAGCAATTCCAATACGATCAAAGACAATCGTAAACGGACTTTGTGCGACTGATTCATGTTCATTTAATAGCAATGAATCTGTATAAGGAATAATTGCTGAAATAACAAAAATTGACAATACATAAAATAATAATATTCTCCAAAAGACTTGCTTAACAGCTTTAGGCATCGTTTTACTTGGATTATCAGATTCACCAGCGGTAACAGCAACGACTTCAGTACCTCCAACAGAGAATCCAGCTACAAGTAGTACGCTAAGAATGCCTGTGATGCCACCTACAAATGGTGCATTACCTTTTGTAAAGTTATCAAAACCATATGCATGTCCACCAAGTATGCCAAATATCATGAGAAAACCAATAATTATAAATACAATAATTGTAATTACTTTAATTAATGAAAGCCAAAACTCAGTTTCTCCAAAAGCTTTAACCGTAAATATATTAAGTAATAAAAGTAATGTGATGAATATTAAACTCCAAGTCAATGGACTGAAGAAATGGAATACATTCCAGTAATGTATAACACTAGCTGCAACCATAACATCGACACTCGAAACTAAAGCCCACATAATGTAATATAACCATCCCATGGTAAAGCCGAGTGATGGGTCAATAAATCTCGTAGCATATGAACTAAATGAGCCAGATACTGGATAAAAAGTTGCGAGTTCTCCAATTGAAGCCATTAGAAAATAAAGCATAACTCCAATTAATAAGTAGGCTAAAATTGCACCACCAGGACCTGCTTGAGCAACGACACTTCCGGTTGCTACAAAGAGACCAGTTCCAATTGCGCCACCGATGGCTATCATAGATATGTGTCTGGAACTAAGACCACGTTTCATATTATTATCTTCCATATGAGCTCTCCCATCTATTTTATAAATATACACATCATTTTAATCCTTTTAAATCAAGTATTCAATAGATTTTGAGAATATTCCGCATAAATATTTTAAATTTTCTGATATTTAATAACGGAGATATACAAGTTTGATAATGATTAAATTGTGGGTATGTTAACTATAAGCTAAATTATAATTATTATAATGAAGCATTAGTCTTGAAAGGAGCATATCTATGTCAAAAGAGGATAAAAAATTAACTGATCTTTTTGGGCACCCCGTTTCAGATAGAGAAAACAGTATGACAGCTGGTCAAAGAGGTCCACTTATGATGCAAGATATTTATTACTTGGAACAAATGGCACACTTTGATCGTGAAGTAATTCCAGAACGCCGTATGCATGCGAAAGGATCAGGGGCGTTCGGAACGTTTACAGTTACGAATGATATTACGAAGTACACATCAGCTAAGATTTTTTCAGAAGTCGGTAAACAAACGGATATGTTTGCACGCTTTTCAACGGTAGCTGGTGAAAGAGGGGCAGCAGATGCTGAACGAGACATTCGTGGGTTTGCGCTTAAATTTTATACTGAAGATGGAAACTGGGATTTAGTGGGGAATAATACACCGGTCTTTTTCTTCAGAGATCCTAAACTCTTTGTTAGTTTGAATCGTGCTGTAAAAAGAGACCCTCGTACCAATATGCGTAGTGCACAAAACAACTGGGATTATTGGACAGGGTTACCTGAAGCATTACATCAAGTGACAATACTAATGTCTGATAGAGGCATTCCTAAAGATCTTCGGCATATGCACGGCTTTGGATCACACACCTATTCGATGTATAATAATGAAGGTAAACGTGTTTGGGTGAAATATCATTTTAGAAGCCAACAAGGTATTGAAAATTTAACCGATGAAGAAGCGGCAGATGTGATTGCACAAGACCGGGATTCATCACAAAGAGATTTATATAATGCTATTGAAAATGGAGATTATCCTAAATGGAAAATGTATATTCAAGTGATGACAGAAGAGCAAGCAAAAAATCATAAAGATAATCCATTTGATTTGACTAAAGTTTGGTATCATGGTGAATACCCATTAATTGAAGTCGGCGAATTCGAATTGAATCGTAATCCAAATAATTATTTCCAAGATGTAGAGCAAGCTGCTTTTGCGCCAACGAATATTGTACCTGGTTTAGATTTTTCACCTGATAAAGTATTACAAGGAAGATTATTTTCATATGGAGATGCACAACGTTACCGTTTAGGAGTTAACCATTGGCAAATTCCAGTGAATCAACCTAAAGCTGTCGGAGTAGAGAATCTATGCCCGTTTAGCCGCGATGGACAAATGCGTGTCTTAGATGATAACCAAGGTGGCGGACCACATTATTATCCAAATAATCAAGGCGTATACGCTTCTCAACATGAATATAAAAAGCCACCATTTCCAACAGATGGTGATGGTTATGAATATAATTATAGGGAAGACGATGATAACTACTTTGAACAGCCAGGAAAACTATTTAGATTACAATCGGATGAAGCAAAAGAAAGAATGTTTATAAATACAGCTAATGCGATGGATGGCGTAACAGAAGATGTTAAAAAGCGACATATTCGTCATTGCTATAAAGCTGATCCAGACTATGGAAAAGGCGTCGCCAAAGCACTAGAAATTGATATCAATACAATAGATTTAAATGATGAAAACGATGAGACGCATGAATAGCTAGAAGATATTGCATCATTGTAAAAGTTGTGTTAAAATTTTAAATCGTAAGTATTCCTAACAAGAAAGGGTGTTTAACGTGCGCGTAAATGTTACATTAGCATGTACAGAATGTGGCGATCGTAATTATATTACTACTAAAAATAAACGAAATAATCCTGAGCGTATCGAAATGAAAAAGTATTGCCCAAGATTAAAAAAACACACATTACATCGTGAAACGAAATAATCACTTACCTTTAAATACGACAATTTAAAGTTTGACATAAGAGCTGTGGAATGCAATCCATAGCTCTTATTTATATAGTAAAAACTTATTCTTGATTTAATTAGAAAATATGCTAAAATATAAAACGTAATAATTACGATTTAAGGAGCGTTTTTAATATATGGCTAAAAAATCTAAAATTGCGAAAGAACAAAAAAGAGAAGAATTAGTTAATAAATATTATGAATTAAGAAAAGAACTAAAGAAAAAAGGTGATTATGAGGCTTTACGTAAATTACCTAGAGATTCATCGCCAACACGTTTAACGCGTAGATGTAAAGTAACAGGCCGTCCTAGAGGCGTGTTAAGAAAATTTGAAATGTCTCGAATCGCATTTAGAGAACACGCGCATAAAGGACAAATTCCTGGTGTTAAAAAATCAAGTTGGTAAATTTTCAAAAGTACAACTCAAGTCCATTTACATTGACAATAAAAAATTGTAAAGTATATGAGGGTAGAAAATATGAATGATTATCAAGTGTTTTGATTTAATCATTCGTGATTTACCCTCAGTTTTTTATTTTTATACTTAATTATAAGGGGCTTATAAATAAATGAAAATTTTTGATTATGAAGATATCCAATTAATTCCGAATAAATGTATTGTTGAAAGTAGATCTGAGTGCGATACTGCAATTCAATTTGGCCCACGTAAATTTAAATTGCCAGTTGTGCCTGCTAATATGCAAACAGTTATGAATGAAAAATTAGCACAATGGTTTGCTAAAAATGAGTATTTTTATATAATGCATCGTTTTGACGAAAAGTCTAGAATACCATTCATTAAAAATATGCATGATCAAGGATTATTTGCGTCTATATCAGTTGGTGTTAAAGCACGTGAATTTGACTTTATTGAGCAATTACAACAAGCTGATATCGTGCCTGAATATATAACGATAGACATTGCTCATGGACATTCTGATTTAGTTATCCGTATGATTAAACACATCAAGCAACATTTGCCACAAGCCTTTGTAATTGCTGGAAATGTTGGTACACCTGAGGGCGTAAGGGAATTAGAAAATGCCGGTGCAGATGCGACAAAGGTTGGTATTGGACCAGGAAGAGTGTGCATTACCAAAATAAAAACTGGATTTGGAACTGGAGGCTGGCAACTCGCTGCACTCAATTTGTGTAGTAAAGCAGCACGTAAGCCGTTAATTGCTGATGGAGGCATTCGCACGCATGGTGATATTGCAAAATCGATACGTTTCGGAGCTTCAATGGTTATGATAGGTTCATTATTTGCTGCACACGAAGAATCTCCAGGAGAAACAGTTGAGTTAGATGGTAAACTGTACAAAGAATATTTTGGAAGTGCTTCAGAATTTCAAAAGGGTGAACGTAAAAATGTTGAAGGTAAAAAAATGTTTGTCGAACATAAAGGCTCATTAGAGCATACACTTGTAGAAATGCAGCAAGATTTACAGAGCTCTATTTCATATGCTGGTGGCAAAGATTTAAAATCTTTAAGAACTGTCGATTATGTAATTGTTCGAAACTCAATATTCAATGGAGATCGAGATTAAATTTTTGGTAGGTGAAAACCATTAAAAAATTTTTAAGTATTAGTTTAATTTTACTATGTATTATTATTATCTTTCCAATTAGAGAAAGTTCTCTAGTCGTACACATGCAGCAAGACGTCAGAAGTTTTATTGATCAACAAGTATTCAATAAAGAAGATGAAAATGAAGAGACACTTAAAGTACCTCAAGAACAACCTTTTGCTGTTAATAATGTTCAGTTAAATATGAAAAAAGGTAATGTAGAAGAAAAATATGGTAAAGCCAAAAGAATAACCACAAATGAATATGGTACAAAATGGTATGCATACTATGATGGCGATTATCAAAGATTTGTAATGATTGCATATTTAGATAATAAAGTGCACGCTTTGTATACAAATCAAAACATAATAACTTCTAAGTCTAAGATTAAGTATGGGACACCCAAGCAAGTTGTTAGACAAAGGTTGGGTCAACCTATAACTGAAATGGATAAACAAAGGTTGCGTATTGCAATTAAAAATAGTGAATATGATGTCTTTCATTCAAATCATGTGTATACAACGATATTTTATGATAAACATGAACAAAATGGTGTAACAGCATTAATGCAAGTTAGTGATAAAATGGAAAAGCGTTTAACAAAACAATATGCAGCACCGTCTAAATCATTAGCTAAAAGTTATGAAATGCAAAATGTAGATTTAATTAATTCAGAAAGAAAGCAACATCAATTAGCTACTTTGTCATATTCAAGCAACATTTCAAACACGGCACGCAAACATAGTGAAGATATGGCGAAGCATCATTATTTTGATCATACGAATTTAGACCAAGAGTCACCATTCGATCGGTTAAAAGCAGATCGCATTGAATTTAATGCGGCCGGTGAAAATCTAGCTTATGGTCAAGTTAGCAGTATTTATGCCCATCAAGGATTAATGAATTCATTAGGACATCGAAAGAATATCTTAAATGAACATTTTAACACGGTTGGTGTGGGTGTAGATTTTAATGATGAAAGGCAGCCTTATTGGATAGAAAATTATACGGGTTAAGCGTTTAATAATGACTAGTAATGGGTAAAATTTCTGTGAAGGAAGTCGATGAATATGACATCAAAACAGAATAATAATCAAAAAGAGGATATTTTGGAAAAAGTAAAAGATATCCTGCATAAAAGTAATCAAAAAGAAGCTAGGCACTAGTTGCTTAGCTTCTTTAACTTTATATAAGAGAATTACTAACAATAAAATGTTTTATTGACACAATTAAAGTTCACGGTACAAGCCGATAACTTTACCTAAAACAGATACTGAATCAAGGTAAATTGGCTCCATGGAACTATTTTCCGGTTGTAAACGATAATGATGCTTTTCTTTATAGAATCGCTTAACAGTAGCCTCATCTTCGTCTGTCATAGCTACAATTATGTCCCCATTTTCTGCAATGGTTTGACTTCTAACTATTACTTTGTCTCCATCAAGAATGCCAGCTTCAATCATACTTTCACCAACTACATTTAAAATAAAAATGTCACTATTATGTGTAGAGGTTAAATGCTCAGGTAATGGAAAATACTCTTCAACATTTTCAACGGCAGTAATAGGAATACCAGCAGTTACTTTACCAATGACAGGTACGTGAATAGTCCCTTCCATATCGATAGCGGCATCATTATGCTCTGATACAATTTCAATAGCTCTTGGTTTTGTAGGGTCTCTGCGGATATAACCTTTTTCCTCTAGTCGAGATAAATGTCCATGCACCGTAGAACTTGAAGCTAATCCTACAGCTTCTCCTATCTCACGAACACTAGGCGGATAACCTTTTGTTTGAACAATATGCTTAATGTAATCATATATTTCACTTTGACGTTTTGTTAATTCTCTCATATATAGGCACTCCCTAATTTTATTTATTTTTATTATATCATTTAGTAACAAATAAAACAAACGTTTGTTCGTAAAAATGTTGACATAGAACATGAGTTCTGATAAATTATAAATACAAACAAATGTTCTAGGAGTGTTTAACATGATTTTAAAATATAAAAGTCAAATAGCTACTTATATCATAGTTTTTATAATATCTTTGCTTGTTTTCTCTTTATTTTTCACGACGGCATATCAAAATTCTAAAGTAGAACAAACGTACGAAATGGCAGATCATAATATCTCACAACATTACAAAATCAACTCTGAAAGCAAACAACAATCTATATCTAACAGCGAACAAAATCACACAAGTGTGTTCGCATATGCGAAATAATCACGAACAACATATTTCATATTTATTATATTTAGGTAAAGCAATGCGGTAATTTTTATTAACAGTGCGATTTAATTAGAAAAGTAATATACAATTTTGTGATGGGGTAAGTTGAATTATTGTAATGATGCTAATAAATATTAATGATATATCATGAAAGGTGAGCGTAACGATTTGGTTACATTCACCTTTTTGTTATATTCTTTATAAGTTAGGTACTATTTAAATGTGAAATATGTATATATAAAGGTGGGTAAATTCAATGACTAAAAATAATTTGAACATCGATAGAATTAATCAATTAGCAAGAAAGAAGAAAGAGCAAGGCTTGACAGAAGCAGAGGCAAAAGAACAAGCTAAGTTACGTAAAATATATTTAGAAGAATTTAGAAAGGGCTTTAAACAGCAAATTGAGCACACTAAAGTTATGGATCCTGAGGGTAATGATGTAACGCCTGAAAAGCTAAAACAAATTCAAAAACATAATAAAAATAAATAGTTTCTGCAAACTACAGAAAATTTAGTAATTTTAAACGAATATTTATGAATTTATCTATAATTAAGGTATAATAATAGCAACATTTATTTCTAGAAGGGAAGACATAAAAAATGTTTAACGAAAAAGATCAATTAGCAATAGATACCATTCGTGCATTAAGCATTGATGCAATTGAACAGGCTAACTCTGGGCATCCGGGTTTACCAATGGGAGCTGCACCAATGGCATATACTTTATGGACAAGACATTTGAATTTTAATCCACAGTCTAAAGATTACTTTAATAGAGATAGATTCATTTTGTCTGCTGGACATGGATCTGCATTACTTTATAGTTTATTACACGTCTCAGGAAGTCTTGAGCTTGAAGAGCTTAAACAGTTTAGACAATGGGACTCAAAAACACCAGGGCATCCAGAATATAGACATACTGATGGTGTAGAAGTAACAACAGGACCATTAGGACAAGGATTTGCAATGGGAGTAGGGATGGCATTAGCTGAAAGTCATCTTGCAGGTAAATTTAATAAAGATAATTTTGATATTGTTAATCACTATACTTATGTATTAGCTTCAGATGGCGATTTAATGGAAGGAATTTCTCATGAAGCGGCTTCATTTGCAGGCCATAATCAATTAGATAAACTCATTGTCTTATATGATTCAAATGATATTTCATTAGATGGAGAATTAGATAAAGCTTTTTCTGAAGATGTAAAAAAACGTTTTGAATCATATGGTTGGAATCATATTTTAGTTAAAGATGGTAACAATTTAAACCAAATAGACAAAGCGATTACTACTGCTAAGTCTCAGCAAGGTCCAACTTTAATTGAAATTAAAACAATTATTGGTTATGGTTCACCTAACAAAAAAGGCACAAACGGTGTCCATGGTGCACCTTTAGGCGCAGAAGAAAGAAAACTAACATTTGAAAACTATGGTTTAGATCCAGATAAAAAATTCTATGTTCCTGAAGAAGTATATGAAATTTTCCAAACAACAATGTTAAAACGTGCTAATGAAAATGAAGAATCTTGGAATGATAAATTAGAAGCATATTCTCAACAATATCCGCAATTAGCAGAAGAATTTAAATTAGCTGTCAGCGGTAAGTTGACATCAAATTATAAAGAAAAATTACCAAGATTTGATTTGAATCATAATGGTGCTTCTCGTGCTGATTCTGGAGAAGTTATTCAAGATTTAAGTCAATCTGTTCCATCTTTCTTTGGTGGTTCTGCTGACTTAGCTGGTTCAAATAAATCAAACGTTAAAGAAGCTAAAGATTATGACAAAGATACACCAGAAGGTAAAAATATATGGTTCGGTGTACGTGAATTTGCTATGGGCGCAGCAGTCAATGGTATGGCTGCACATGGAGGCTTGCATCCATATGGAGCGACATTCTTTGTATTTAGTGATTATCTAAAACCAGCATTGCGTTTATCTGCAATAATGGGTCTTAATTCAACATTTATTTTCACGCATGATTCAATAGCTGTCGGAGAAGATGGTCCTACGCATGAACCAATTGAACAACTCGCTGGCTTAAGAGCGATTCCCAATATGAATGTTATTCGCCCAGCTGATGGTAATGAAACACGTGTAGCTTGGGAAGTTGCACTTGAATCTGAACAAACGCCAACATCATTAGTATTAACTCGTCAAAACCTCCCTGTCCTTGATGTAACAGAAGCACAAGTAGAAGAAGGCGTTCGTAAAGGTGCTTATACAGTATTTGAAACAGAAACAGCAGTTGAGTATTTATTATTAGCTTCAGGTTCTGAAGTAAGTTTAGCTGTTGAAGCTGCGAAAGATCTTGAAAAGCAAGGTAAAGGTGTAAGAGTTGTATCAATGCCAAACTGGTTTGCTTTTGAACAACAATCTGATGATTATAAAGAATCTGTCATTCCAAAACATATTACGAAACGTGTTGCGATTGAAATGGCATCATCACTTGGTTGGCACAAGTATGTGGGTACTGATGGCAAAGTCATTGGTATAGACGAATTTGGGGCAAGTGCGCCAGGTGGTCTAGTAGTTGAAAAATATGGTTTCACTAAAGAGAATGTATTAAATCAAATACAAACGCTTTAAATAAATTAAGTTTTATAAAGATTGAGGCATTTGAAGTTAACGATTTGACTAACTTTATTTTCTCTATGTCGACTATTTCGGCATAGAAGTTTAACAAATCTTAATTGCGTATGCCTCATTTTTCTGTTAAAAAAGGTATCATTTATATTATGTTTTTTGTTATGATCGTAATTGTGGATGATTTACGCTCAAACTCAAGCTTGAAATACTAATTATAATTTAGTAAAATTCAGTAGGATATAGAAAGCGGGTGAAACAATGGCAACATGGATAGCAATTATATTAATTGTATTAGCATTAATTGCTGGATTAGCAATTGGCTTTTTCCTAGCAAGAAAATATATGATGGATTTCTTGAAGAAAAATCCACCAATTAATGAAGAAATGCTACGAATGATGATGATGCAAATGGGACAAAAACCATCACAAAAGAAAATCAACCAAATGATGACAATGATGAACAAAAATATGGATCAAAATATGAAAAATCCAAAAAAATAAGTTGATAATCATAGGATTGTAGACAGTTACTTGTTTACAATCCTTAAATTATAGCAAGTTAAACTGAATAGTATATATTTAAATCGATATGCGTTTTAATTGCATAGTGATGTACTATCATGTGAAAATAAATAGAAATAAAGTTTCGACATAAATAAGAGGGTGTCAATGTTGGCGTATTTAATTTTTTCAATTGTGTTTGCATTTATCATGGGTATCGCAGTCATTATTATTAGAATGAAAGCACAAAAATTTCCAGTTAATGAAAAAAAGATTATTTTACCACCGTTTTTTATGGCTACAGGTGCCTTTATGTATGTGATTCCATATTTTAGATTAACAGGGGCTGAAATGCTTGAATCCTTGGTTTTAGGCGTATTATTTTCTTTAGTCTTAATTTGGACAACACATTTTGAAGTACAAGGTACGAAAGTTTATATGAAGCGTTCAAAAGCATTTCCAATTATTTTAATTTCACTATTAGTTATTAGAACTGTAATTAAAATATTTATTAGTAGTGAAATAGATCCGGGAGAAATAGGCGGCATGTTCTTCTTGTTAGCCTTCTGCATGATTGTTCCTTGGAGATTGGCTATGCTATATAAATTTAAAAAAATCGAGAAAGAACTTGTTAATTAATAAAATTTCTTTAAAAACTGAGACTCAAAATGACACTTAATGTCGTTTTGAGTCTTTACTTTTATTGCAATGACAAGCAGTGAAATCTACTTTGTGTGCCTAAGTTATAAAGTTTTAAATATATATCATTAAGACTTGATAGTTTTTCAAATGCATCTTATAATTAAAACGAACAAACGTTCTGTATTTGGAGGTAACAATGAAAATCATTCATACTGCGGATTGGCATTTAGGAAAAATACTAAATGGCAAATCCTTACTAGAGGATCAAATATATATATTAAAGCAATTTATTGATCAAATGTTAATTGAAAAACCAGATATTATCGTTGTTGCAGGTGATTTATATGATACATCTTATCCAAGTAAAGATGCCATAAAGCTCTTAGAACAAACGATTTATCAGTTAAATATAGAATTAAAAATTCCAATGATTATCATTAATGGTAATCATGATAGCAAAGAAAGATTAAATTATGGCTCACCTTGGTTTCAACTTTCCAACTTACATATAAAAACATCTTTAGAAGATTTAACATGCCCAATAACATTTGGAAATATTAAATTTTATACAATGCCATATGCCACAGTCAGCGAAGTAGCTCACTTCTTTGATGATGAGACGATTCAAACACATCAGCAAGCTACAGAAAAATGTCTAGAAATCATGTCGAATAAATTAAACAAACAAAATATAAATATTATTATTGGTCATCTTACGATACAAGGCGGTAAAAAATCAGACTCTGAAAGGCCTTTAACAATTGGTACTGTAGAAAGTGTTAATAAAAAGGTATTCGAAGCATTTGATAAAGTATTACTTGGCCATTTACATCATCCGTTTAGTATTAATGACGATAAAGTCAATTATAGTGGATCATTATTACAATATTCATTTTCTGAAGTTGGGCAAGCTAAAGGATATCGTGTAATTGAGATTGACACTAATAGTAAAATTCAAGATACATTTAAACAGCTACAACCATTAAAAGAGTTAGAAGTTGTTGAAGGACAATATAATCAAGTCATTGCAGAAGAGATAGCAGTAAAAAACAAAAATAATTATTTTCATTTTAAATTGAAAGGTATGTCTCATATTACCGACCCCATGATACATCTTAAAAAAATCTATCCTAACACACTTGCTTTAACGAATATCAGTTATCAAACTGATGATGTAACAACACGTCATGCAATAACAAAATTAAAGGATGAAGATATTATTAGCGAATTTTATAAAGAAATGACAAATGAGCCCTTAACAAATGTACAAAGTCAAAAAGTTGAATACATTCTAAACCATCTTTTGACTAAGGAGGATTGAAGCGATGAAACCTTTGACTTTAACGTTGTCTAACTTTGGACCATTTTTAAATGAAACGATTGATTTCAAACAAGTATTCGAAAATCAATTATTTCTTATTAGCGGTAAAACAGGTTCCGGTAAAACCATGATTTTTGATGGAATTGTTTACGCTTTATTTGGTGTAGCATCTACGAAGAGTAGAACTGAAAGCGATTTGCGAAGTCATTTTGCTGAGGCTAAGGAACCTATGAGCGTAACGTTTGAATTTGAAATTAATCAGCGACAGTTCAAAATTTTTAGACAAGGTTCATATATAAAAGAAGGCAATAAAACTAAAACGCCTGGAAAGTTAACTGTCTATGAATTTGATGGAGAAGTGTTTGATTTGCGTGAAAGTAAAATACATGAAGGCAATTTATTTATACAACAACTCTTAGGCGTTAATGCAGAACAATTTAGACAGTTGTTTATTTTGCCTCAAGGAGAATTTAAACGATTTTTAGTTTCAAGTAGTTCAGACAAGCAAAGCATTCTACGTACATTATTCAATAGCCTCCGTTTTGAGCAAATACAGGATATATTAGCTGACGAGGTGAAAAATGAGAAACAATTGATCGAACAAAGATATAACAAAATAGCAATGGTATGGGAAGAAATTGAAGATTTTGAAATTGAAGATTTGCAAGCACTGAAACAAATAGAAAGTATACAAATACAAAAGCTTGTAGATGCTATACCTATTTTTCAAAAATATGGTAGTGAACAATTGTTAGCAACAACAAAATTAAAACAAGCAGAAAAATGTCAAACAGAAAAGCTTCATAAAGCATTAGTGGCAAATAATGAATTAGAAAAGCAATTAAATGATTTAGCTGATTATACTCAACGCTTTGAATTATTGCGGCAAGAGCAAGAAAATATAGATAAACTTAAGCATAAAATTACTCAATTGAATGAAATTCGAACTTTAAATACACTTGTTCAACAGCGAGAATCACAAATAGCAAAATTAAACGATTTTAACAATGCTATCACATCAAAAGGTAAAGATATTGAGTCCATACAAGAGCAACAAAAGCAGCTACAAGAACAAATGCAAATACTAATAAAAAGTGAACATGCTATTAATCAATACAAAGAATATATTGATAAGTGTCACATAATTTATCAAAAGATAGAAAGCCACAGAAAAGCTATGGCAGAAAATGATAATGTAAAAAAACAATTAAGTGAAACGCAGCAGAAGATAAAGCAATATAATGAGAAACAAACTAAGCTTAAAAAGCAAAAAGCAGAAAATGATATAGATTATAATAAAATTGTTGAATTAACAGATGAATTGGCACATATCAACAAATTAATAGATAAGACTAAAGAAACTTTAAGCAATAACCAAAAGTTTAAGGAATTAAAAAATGAATATATTGAAGATAAGAAACAGTTAAAAATGATTGAAAAAGAATTTGAGCATGTTTCAAATCATATAAATAAGTTGACTGCAAAGAATTTAGACTTAAATGACAAAGAAAGTTTTATTAACGAGCTTCAATCAGCATTATCTATTGGAGAAATTTGTCCTGTATGTGGTAATGAGATTCAATCTTTAGAAAAACATATTGACTTTGAAAATATTAAACTACAAAAACATCAATTAGATACACTTGAAAAAGAAAAGTTGTCACTTACAGAGCAAAAAATTAAACTTGAAACCGAAATGTCACACGCTCAAGATAAAATGAAAGAAATAAAGGTTGATGAAGAACCACTTGATCTTGAGTCGTTGCAAGTACAATATAATGAAAAAGAACTAGAAAAAGCTTCTTTTAAAGAAAAATATGCGATGACTAAACAAATTGAAACACAAATAAATGAGTATAAAAAAGATATACATCAGATGGAACTACAATATAAGGATTTATCTCATCAGAGGAACCAAAATGAACAACTTATAGGAGAATTTATATCAACAACCCAGACTAAAGATATCGATTCATTTATACAACAGTTTGAAAGCTATAAAAAACAAATAGAAATATTTGAAAATTCGAAAGAACAATTAACAAATGAAATTATTACAGCCAATCAGCAAAAGCAATTAGAAAGTAATAATTTAATCAATATACAGAACCAAAAACACATTGCAGAAAATGAGTATCAAAGTGTTGATAAAGATATACAAACTGAAATGAGACGATATGCGATTAAGGATGAAAAAGCGTTATTTAAAATATTAGAAGACATGCATCTTAAATCAGATTATGAACAACAAGTCGAAGCATATAGCAAGAAATACGCAGCACTTGAGCATGAAATAGGGCGTTTAAAATCATTGACTCATGATAAAGTTCTACAAGACACAAAACAATTAGAAAATTCATATCAAGTTCAAAGTGAAAAATTAGATAAAGTTATAGAACAAGAAAATACATTGAAATATCAATTGAAAAAGAACGATCAAAAGTTTGATGTACTTTATGAAAATATCAATTATCTGACTAAAGAATTAAAATCGCAACAAGAAATTTTTAATTTAGCAGAAATTCTTTCGGGAAAAAATAGTCAGAAGTTAACGCTGGAAACTTATGTATTAATTTATTATTTGGAACGCATTATCGCACAAGCAAACTTAAGATTAGCTACAATGAGTGGTCAACGGTATCATCTGCAAAGAAGAAAAAGTTTATCACACGGTTATAGTGGTTTAGAAATAGATGTCTTTGATTTTCATTCTAATAAATCTAGACATATTAGTTCATTATCTGGTGGGGAAACATTTCAAGCTTCGTTAGCTTTAGCGCTTGGTTTAAGTGAAGTTGTTCAAGAAGAATCAGGTGGAATAACACTGGAATCTATGTTTATTGACGAAGGATTTGGTACTTTAGATCAAGAAACACTTGATACAGCATTAGATACACTTGTTAACTTAAAATCATCTGGTCGTATGGTAGGAATTATTTCACATGTAACTGAGCTTAAACAACGTATTCCGCTCATATTAGAAGTAACTTCTAAACAGTTTCAAAGCGCTACACAATTTAAGTTTAATTAACAAGCTTTGATGAATGAAACTATATGAGCGTTTATAGTTCAGCCTATATATAAATACTTTTAAGTGTTGGCTATATAAATAACATAAAAAAGACAGAGGCTAAAAATTTTTAACCTCTGTCTATAAAATATATTAATTTTTTTCACGAAGTAAATCGCGAATTTCTGTAAGTAATACTGTGTTTTCTTCAATAGTCTCTTCTGGCTCTTCTTTTTTCATTAAAGTATTTGCAATTTTAACAAATACAAATAATGCAAAAGCAACAATTAGGAAGTCAATGATAGATTGAATGAACAATCCGTATTTAATGCCCCAGAATTCCCAATCTTTTGCAAAATCAACAGAACCGAAAATTTTACCAATTAATGGCATGATGATATAAGTTACTAATGAAGTAACGATTTTATTGAATGCTGCACCCATAACGACTGCAATTGCTAAATCTAATACGTTGCCTTTTAATGCAAATTCTTTAAATTCTTTCAACATAACTTTTATATCCTTTCTAAACATAATACACCTCATTATACAATATATAATTTATTTAGAAAATACTTTTTCTAAACAAATTTGATAAAAGAATTTAGGTTTGATATCCTTATAGGTATCGTTTGAGGTATAGCGTTGCTTTCTAAACGTAGTATATCTCGCGCATTGAAAATTTAATACTATAATGAAGGGAGTTATTTATTTATGAATTCTTCTTCTCAAAAAAATAGTAGCGGAAAGAAGTTTTCACCTGTATTTATTTATAGCGCTATTCTTGTTGCGATTGTAGTGCTAGTTGGAGCGATTTTTCCGACTAAATTTGGCAGTGTTACAGGCGCAATCAGTGGTTGGATTACTGATAAATTAGGTTGGTATTACCTTATTTTAACTACAATCATAGTTTTCTTCTGTATCTTTTTAATTTTCAGTCCTATAGGTAAATTAAAATTAGGTAAACCCAATGACAAACCTGAATTTAACACTGTTTCTTGGTTTGCTATGCTATTTAGTGCAGGTATGGGTATTGGCTTAGTGTTTTATGGAGCTGCTGAACCTATGTCACACTTTGCATCACCACCAGATGCTGATCCAAAGACAACACAAGCATATACTGAGGCACTACGCTCTACATTTTTCCATTGGGGCTTTCATGCATGGGCTACATATGGAGTTGTCGCATTAGCGCTTGCGTATGCGCAATTTAGAAAAAATGAACCAGGTTTACTGTCTAGAACCTTAAGACCTATTTTAGGTGATAAGGTGGAAGGTCCAATTGGTACAATTATTGATGTTTTATCAGTCTTTGCAACTGTCGTTGGTGTAGCAGTATCACTTGGTATGGGAGCACTACAAATTAATGGTGGTTTAAATTATTTATTCAACGTTCCTAATACGGTATGGGTACAATCAATTATTATTGTTGTAGTAACAGTACTATTTATTGCGAGTGCATGGTCAGGTTTAAGTAAAGGTATTCAATATTTAAGTAACTTAAACATTGGTTTAGGAACAATATTAATGATTGCTGTCCTTATTATTGGGCCGACAGTGCTTATTTTAAATATGTTTACGAGCTCGACTGGTAGTTTGTTTAATACATTTTTATTTAACAGTTTAGATACGGCTGCTTTAAATAGCCAAAAAAGGGAATGGATGTCTACTTGGACATTGTACTATTGGGGCTGGTGGTTAAGCTGGAGCCCATTCGTTGGTGTATTTATTGCCCGTGTATCTAAAGGTCGTTCTATTCGAGAATTCATTTCTGGTGTATTACTTGTTCCAGCAATCGTAAGCTTTATCTGGTTCAGTGTATTTGGCGTTTTAGGTATTGAAACAGGAAAAAAACATCCAGAATTATTTAAAATGACACCTGAAACACAACTTTTTGGTGTGTTTAACGAAGTGCCATTAGGTATGTTATTATCCATTATTGCGCTTATTCTTATTGCATCATTCTTTATCACTTCTGCCGATTCTGCAACCTTTGTGCTGGGAATGCAGACTACGTTTGGTTCTCTTGAGCCAACAGGTTTTGTGAAAGTCACATGGGGCGTAGCACAATCACTGATTGCATTTATTTTATTACTTGCCGGTGGTGGAGATGGTGCAGCAGCATTGAGTGCCATTCAAAGTGCTGCAATTATCAGTGCCTTTCCATTCTCCTTTGTCGTCATATTGATGATGATTAGTTTCTATAAAGATGCTAACCAAGAACGTAAATTCTTAGGTTTGACGTTGCAACCAAACAAGCACCGTTTGCAAGAATATGTTAAACATCAACAAGCTGATTATGAAGCAGATATTTTAGAGAAACGTGAAGCACGGAGAAATACTGAAAAAGACTAATAATTGATAATTTATTGTCCTTATTGCTTAAAAAGTGATAAGGACTATTTTTATTGAAAATCATTCTCAATTAATAACTATTTCTTATTGAACGTATGCTTAATGATAACTTTTACTTATATATTCCGATTAAAAAAGGAAATCCTAAAAACGCCTATTTATAGCGAATTGCAGTTGTTTTAAAATTTAGTTAATTATACAATTTAAGTAACGGCATATAAAAATATTATGATTTAGTTCAAGGGGGAAATACTATGGCTTCTAACATGAAATCACATGCTAAAAAGACATTTAAAGTGAACGACAAATCTTATGTGTATTATGATTTGAAAAGTTTAGAAGAACAAGGTTTAACTACGGTATCTAAATTACCATATTCCATCAGAGTATTATTAGAATCTGTATTAAGACAAGAAGATGATTTTGTTATTACGGATGATCATATTAAAGCATTAAGTCATTTTGGGGGAGAAAATAACGAAGGTGAGGTTCCATTTAAACCTTCTCGAGTGATTTTACAGGATTTTACTGGAGTTCCAGCAGTAGTGGATTTAGCATCATTGCGTAAAGCAATGAACGATGTTGGTGGCGATATTAATAAAATTAATCCAGAAGTTCCTGTTGACTTAGTCATTGATCATTCTGTTCAAGTAGATAGTTATGCAAATCCAGATGCGCTTGAACGCAATATGAAATTGGAATTTGAACGAAATTATGAAAGATATCAATTCTTAAATTGGGCAACTAAAGCATTTAACAACTATAATGCAGTACCGCCTGCAACTGGTATTGTACATCAAGTGAATTTAGAATACTTAGCTAATGTCGTTCATGTTCGTGACGTTGATGGAGAAGAAACAGCATTTCCAGACACACTAGTAGGTACTGACTCTCATACAACTATGATTAATGGTATCGGGGTATTAGGATGGGGTGTTGGTGGTATTGAAGCAGAAGCAGGTATGCTTGGACAACCCTCTTATTTCCCAATCCCAGAAGTTATTGGTGTCAGATTAACTAACACATTACCTCAAGGCTCAACCGCTACGGACTTAGCTTTAAGAGTGACTCAAGAATTACGTAAAAAAGGTGTAGTTGGCAAATTTGTTGAATTCTTTGGACCAGGTGTTACAGATTTACCACTAGCTGATCGTGCAACTATCGCAAATATGGCGCCAGAATACGGTGCTACTTGTGGATTCTTCCCAGTTGATGAGGAATCACTAAAATATATGAGATTAACAGGACGATCAGAAGAGCATGTTGCATTAGTTAAAGCATACTTGGAACAAAACAATATGTTCTTTACTGTTGATAAAGAAGACCCAGAATACACTGATGTTATTGACTTAGATCTATCTACGGTTGAAGCATCATTATCAGGGCCAAAACGTCCCCAAGACTTAATCTTTTTAAGTGACATGAAATCAGAATTTGAAAAATCAGTTACTGCACCTGCGGGTAACCAAGGCCATGGATTTGATAAAAAAGAATTTGATAAAACAGCTGAAATCCAATTTAGTGACGGTTCAACTGCAACTATGACAACAGGGGATATAGCGATAGCAGCAATTACTTCATGTACAAATACATCAAATCCATATGTCATGTTGGGGGCAGGTCTAGTTGCTAAGAAGGCTGTCGAAAAAGGGCTCAAAGTGCCAGAATTTGTTAAAACTTCATTGGCTCCAGGTTCAAAGGTTGTAACAGGTTATTTACGTAATTCGGGTTTACAAGAATATCTTGATGATTTAGGCTTCAATCTAGTTGGTTATGGTTGTACAACATGTATTGGCAACTCAGGTCCACTTTTACCTGAAATAGAAAAAGCAATTGCTAAAGAAGATTTGCTTGTTACGTCTGTATTATCAGGTAACCGTAATTTTGAAGGTCGTATCCATCCATTAGTTAAAGCAAACTACTTAGCTTCACCACAATTAGTTGTTGCTTATGCTTTAGCTGGGACTGTTGATATTGATTTGCAAAATGAGCCACTTGGAAAAGGAAAAGATGGCGAAGATGTTTATTTAAATGATATTTGGCCATCAATCAAAGAAGTTGCAGACACAGTAGACAGTGTAGTGACGCCCGAGTTATTCTTGGAAGAATACAAAAATGTATATAATAATAATGAAATGTGGAATGAAATTGATGTGACTGACGCACCATTATATGACTTCGATCCTAATTCAACATATATTCAAAATCCTACATTTTTCCAAAACTTATCTAAAGAACCTGGCACAATTAAACCTTTAAAAGATTTGCGTGTTATGGGTAAGTTTGGAGATTCAGTTACAACTGACCATATCTCACCAGCTGGTGCAATTGGTAAAGATACGCCAGCAGGTAAATATTTACTTGATCATGATGTACCTATTCGTGATTTTAATTCATATGGTTCAAGACGTGGGAATCATGAAGTTATGGTACGTGGCACATTCGCAAATATTCGTATTAAAAACCAATTAGCACCTGGAACTGAAGGTGGCTATACAACTTATTGGCCAACGGATGAAGTGATGCCTATCTATGACGCTGCTATGAAATATAAAGAGGACGGTACTGGTTTAGCTGTATTAGCTGGTAATGATTATGGTATGGGTTCTTCACGTGACTGGGCTGCCAAAGGTACTAACTTATTAGGCGTTAAGACAGTTATTGCTCAAAGTTATGAACGTATTCACCGTTCTAACCTAGTCATGATGGGGGTATTACCATTACAGTTTAAAGATGGTGATTCAGCAGACTCACTTGGCTTAGATGGTAAGGAAGAAATTTCTGTAGATATCAATGAAGATGTTAAGCCGCAAGATACTGTTAAAGTTCATGCTAAAAAGGAGAATGGTGAAGTAGTTGATTTAGATGCAACTGTTCGCTTTGATTCTTTAGTAGAGTTGGATTATTATCGTCATGGTGGTATTTTACAAATGGTTTTACGTAATAAACTTGCACAATAAACAAGGCGAAATACAGTCTGGGACATCATTATGTTTTAGGCTAGGAACTAATTATTAGCAGTAGTTAACTGGATTGAAAATATGCTGATACCAAACTTTTTCAATTCTAGTCAACCTGGTTGGGGTGGGACTACGAATTCATCATGAATTCTGCTCCGCTCCTTTTTTTATGTTAGAATTGATAAGAAAGTTATATTGAAAGAAGGATATTTGATTATGATATACAGTATTACTGAAATCGAGGCTAGATACCAAGAAACAGATAAAATGGGTGTGATTTATCACGGCAACTATGCTACATGGTTTGAAGTAGCGCGCACAGATTATATTAGAAAATTAGGCTTTAATTATGCTGACATGGAAGCGGTGGGCATTATATCTCCTGTTACAGATTTGAATGTGAAGTATATCAAATCCATTACATATCCTGAAACTGTTAAAGTTAAGACTTGGGTGGAAAAATATTCGCGGCTACGTTCAATTTATAGCTATGAAATATATAATGAGCAAGGAGAACTTGCTACAACAGGGACTACTGAGCTAATTTGTATGAAGGCAGATAATTTTAGACCTATTAGATTAGATCGCCATTTTCCAGATTGGCATGAAACATATAGTAAAGTTGAAGCATTAAATAAAAATAATATTGAGTTAGAAGTAACGAATAAAGATGATTTAAATCATCTTTAAAATTAAGCGGAACGAATATATTACAAAATAGTTTTTAAACCTTTGAAATGATAGCTTAAAGCAAATGAGCTATTTTTATAAAAAAATAGCTATGAAGACTGATATCTTGAGTAAAAGTCTCATAGCTATTTCTTATTATTCTATTAAACTGCAATTGATGTTACTTTGTAGTATAAGCTATTTCATCTTCGTGATTAACGGTATCAACTTCAATAATATCGTCTTTAAAGTACCACAAATCGTCTTCAGCAACTACAACTTTAAGGTTATTATAATTTTCACTGTAACCAATATCTATGTCATCTTCATTTTCAACGCGAAAAGCAGGACTGAAGCCTTGTTTTAATTGGAATTCTCCACCGTAGCGGACATAGAATTGTAAAACTTTATTGTTGTCTGGCAAATCTAATTCATCTTTAAACCAGTTGATAGCTTGTTCAGTTAATTGTATTTTCAATTTATAACCTCCTAATAGCTCATTCATCAATACCCATAAATAATTTATCTTCGCAAGTAGGATTATAGCATAGTAGCTATTAAAAATATTTGAATATGCTTAATGAAATAGTTAACGATAACTCAAGAATAATATTGAGGCTGGTGCATCATTATGTTCAAAGCTACGAACTATATATTGGCCGTAGTTGATTGGATTGAAAATACACTGATACCAGGCTTTTTTCAATTCTATTCGGGACTACGAATTCATCATGAAATCTGTCCCACTCTCGTTTCCATTTTTAAGTTGTTATTGTATTATAAAAACCGCAAAAGCTTATAAAAGTCTTGTTGCGGTCGGAAAATAGCAATAATTTTTAAATTGTTGAGCTTAATTACATCCATTTGATTTTAGGTTCTTCACCCTTGACAATTCTGATAATATTAGAACGATGTCGTACAATTAATATAACTGAAACAAGCAAACTGACACCAAGTAATACGTAGTCATGTATGACAAATGCACCAACAACACAACTAATCGCAGCAATAATACTTGATAAGGACACAAATTTAGATAGGTATAAAATAATAAAGAAAATCAATGCTAAAATTAGCAACAATATAGGATTAACCCCTAGTACGACACCTGCACTTGTAGCTACTGCTTTGCCACCTTTAAATTTAAGATAGACAGGATAAACATGGCCTAGAATTGCAAATAAACCAACGATGAGTCCATGGGTAAAAAAGGTGCTTAGTGGGCCATCTGCATGCACAGGCAACCAAATTGGAAAGAATACAGTTATGAATCCTTTAAAAATGTCTAGAAATGTTACTAAAAAACCAGCAGGCTTGCCAAGTACTCGAAAGCTATTTGTTGCACCAGTGTTGCCACTTCCAAATTGTCTTATATCTTTTTTAAAAAAGAGTTTTCCAACAACATAACCACTTGGAAAAGCTCCTATGAGATAGCTGAGTAACAACATGAGGACTATCATCATAATAATTACACATCCTTTTATAACTTAGCTCTATTTTACCATAAACTGATTATTTTTTACGACAATAAATTTAAAACAAATGTTATGGTAAATAAATAGCCTTGTTTTAAACTCAGACTTGCAATTTAAGCGGATTTATATAAGAATAACTATTGTATAGAAAAAATAACGAACGTACGTTTGTAGGAGGAAAATTACATTGACAGTGAATAAAAAAAACAATTATTCAGATGATTCAATACAGGTTTTAGAAGGATTAGAAGCTGTGCGTAAAAGACCTGGTATGTATATTGGCTCCACTGATAAGCGCGGGCTCCACCATTTAGTATATGAAGTTGTTGATAACTCTGTTGATGAAGTATTAAATGGCTATGGTGATGAAATCAACGTCACAATTAATAAAGATAATAGCATTACTATTGAAGATAATGGTCGAGGTATGCCAACAGGAATCCATGCTTCAGGTAAGCCGACGGTACAAGTTATTTTTACCGTTTTACATGCTGGAGGTAAATTTGGTCAAGGTGGTTATAAAACATCTGGTGGCTTGCATGGTGTAGGTGCATCAGTAGTGAATGCGCTTAGTGAATGGTTAGAGGTTGAAATACATAGAGATGGAAATATCTATAAACAAAGTTTTAAAAATGGGGGTTTGCCTGCCACTGGTTTAGTCAAAGCAGGAAAAACTAAAAAAACTGGCACTAAAGTAACTTTTAAGCCTGATCCAGAGATTTTTAAAGCGTCAACGACATTTTCTTTCCAAACATTAAGCGAGCGTTTACAAGAGTCTGCATTTTTATTAAAAAATCTAAAAATTAAACTAACCGATTTACGCAGTGGTAAAGAACGTGAAGAACTGTACCATTATGAAGAAGGTATTAAAGAATTTGTAAGTTACGTAAATGAAGGTAAAGAAGTATTACATGATGTAACTATGTTTTCTGGCCAATCTCATGGCATTGAAGTCGATGTGGCTTTTCAATATAATGACCAATATTCTGAGAGTATTTTAAGTTTTGTTAATAATGTACGGACTAAAGATGGTGGTACGCATGAAGTAGGATTTAAAACTGCTATGACCAGAGTATTTAACGATTATGCACGACGCATTAATGAATTAAAAGAAAAAGATAAGAATATTGATGGTAATGATATACGTGAAGGATTAACAGCCATTATTTCAGTGAGAATTCCTGAAGAATTATTGCAATTTGAAGGACAAACAAAGTCTAAACTTGGAACAACAGAGGCTAGAAGTGCAGTAGATTCTGTCGTAGCTGAGAAATTACCTTTTTATTTAGAGGAAAAAGGGCAGCTTTCCAAATCTTTAGTTAAAAAAGCAATTAAAGCACAGCAAGCACGTGAAGCAGCTCGCAAGGCCCGCGATGATGCCCGTTCTGGTAAAAAGAATAAACGTAAAGATACATTGTTATCTGGAAAACTCACACCTGCACAAAGTAAAAATACTGAGAAAAATGAATTGTACTTAGTCGAAGGTGATTCAGCAGGTGGTTCTGCCAAGTTAGGACGTGATCGCAAATTCCAAGCGATTTTGCCACTTCGAGGTAAAGTAATCAACACAGAGAAGGCGCGCTTAGAAGATATATTTAAAAATGAGGAAATTAACACGATTATTCATACAATCGGTGCTGGTGTAGGTAACGATTTTAAAATTGAGGATAGTAATTACAACAGAGTTATCATCATGACCGATGCGGATACTGATGGTGCTCATATACAGGTACTGTTATTAACGTTCTTCTTCAAATACATGAAACCTTTAGTTCAAGCAGGACGAGTGTTTATTGCTTTGCCGCCACTTTACAAACTTGAAAAGGGTAAAGGAAAAGCTAAGCAAGTTGAATATGCCTGGACGGATGATGAATTAGACAAACTTCAACAATCACTAGGAAAAGGATTTACGTTGCAACGGTATAAAGGTCTAGGTGAAATGAATCCCGAACAATTATGGGAGACGACGATGAATCCAGATACAAGAACATTGATTCGAGTACAAGTTGAAGATGAAGTGCGATCTTCTAAACGTGTTACTACATTAATGGGTGATAAAGTGGCACCAAGACGTGAGTGGATTGAACGCCATGTTGAATTTGGTATGCAAGAAGATTTGAGTATTTTAGATAATACAGAGGTTCAAGTATTAGACAATGAAAATTATACTGAGGAGGAAACAAATTGAGTGAGATAATACAAGACTTATCACTTGAAGATGTTATTGGTGACCGCTTTGGTAGATATAGTAAATATATAATTCAAGAACGTGCTCTGCCAGATGTAAGAGATGGACTTAAACCAGTACAACGCCGTATTTTGTACGCTATGTATAGCAGTGGTAATACGTATGATAAGAATTTCCGTAAAAGTGCCAAAACTGTTGGGGATGTCATTGGACAATATCATCCTCATGGCGATTCATCAGTATATGATGCGATGGTACGTTTAAGTCAAGATTGGAAATTACGTCATGTACTCGTAGAAATGCATGGGAATAATGGTAGTATCGACAATGATCCTCCTGCTGCAATGCGTTATACAGAAGCTAAGTTAAGTCAATTAGCTGAAGAATTATTGCGCGATATTAATAAAGAAACAGTATCTTTTGTCTCTAACTATGATGATACAACCCTTGAACCTATGGTGTTACCGGCGCGATTTCCTAATTTACTAGTTAATGGTTCTACTGGTATTTCAGCAGGTTATGCTACTGATATTCCACCTCATAATTTAGCTGAAGTCATTCAAGCAACCTTAAAGTATATAGATAATCCTAATATATCAGTAAGTCAGCTTATGAAATATATTCAAGGGCCAGATTTTCCAACTGGTGGCATTATTCAAGGTGTTGATGGCATAAAGAAAGCATATGAAACTGGTAAAGGGAAAATTGTAGTTCGTTCAAAAGTTGAAACAGAAGCATTAAGAAATGGCAGACAACAATTAGTTGTGACCGAAGTGCCATACGAAGTAAATAAAAGTTCGCTTGTTAAGCGAATTGATGAATTACGAGCAGATAAAAAAGTAGATGGAATTGTCGAAGTTAGAGATGAGACCGATCGTACTGGTTTGAGAATCGCTATTGAATTAAAGAAAGAAGCTAATAGTGAGGCTATTAAAAATTATCTATTCAAAAATTCTGACTTACAAATTTCATATAATTTCAACATGGTGGCAATAAGCGATGGTAGACCAAAATTGATGGGTATTCGTCAAATTATTGATAGTTATTTAAATCATCAAATTGAAGTTGTTGTCAATCGGACTAAATTTGATTTGGATCATGCAGAAAAGCGTATGCATATTGTAGAGGGATTGATGAAAGCTTTATCTATTTTAGATGAAGTTATCGCCCTTATCCGAGAATCGAAAAACAAACGAGATGCTAAAGATAATTTAGTGGCAACATATGGTTTTACAGATGCTCAAGCAGAAGCGATAGTTATGTTGCAATTATACCGTTTAACAAATACGGATATTGTTGAATTGAAAAATGAGCACGCTGAGCTTAGTGAACGCATTAAAGAATATCGTCATATTTTAGATAACCATGACGCTTTGCTAACTGTTATTAAGAACGAATTGAAAGATATTCGTAAGCGTTTTAAAACTGAAAGACTGTCTTCAATTGAAGCAGAAATTGCAGAAATTAAAATCGATAAAGAAGTAATGGTTCCTAGCGAAGATGTCATTATGAGTGTCACTGCTCAAGGATATATTAAACGTACTTCAACACGAAGTTTTAATGCGAGTGGTGTTTCAGAAATCGGACTTAAGCAAGGTGACCGATTATTAAAATATCAAGAGGTGAATACGCAGGATACGATTCTTGTCTTTACAAATAAAGGCAGATACTTGTTCATTCCGGTACATAAATTAGCAGACACGCGGTGGAAAGAATTAGGGCAACACGTGTCACAACTTGTAGCAATCGAAGAAGACGAATATATAATCAATGTATATAATGAAAAAAATTTCCAACAAGAGGCATTTTATATTATGGCTACACGTAACGGTATGATTAAAAAAAGTCATGCTGGATTATTTAAAACAACACGTTACACTAAACCATTAGTTGCTATGAAAGTGAAACCGCAAGATGAAATTATAAGTGTACAACGTTTGACAGAAGATCAAATTATAACGGTACTAACGCATAAAGGTATGTCATTAACATATAACACTAATGAGTTATCTGATACAGGTTTGAGAGCTGCTGGTGTGAAATCTATCAATTTAAAGGTGGAAGATTTCGTAGTTATGACCGAAGTTGTTGAAGCTGGACAAACGATCATTATGGCTACCCAACGTGGGGCTATGAAACGTATTGACTTTAAAGTTTTACAATTGGCAAAACGAGCTCAACGAGGTATTACTTTATTGAAAGAATTAAAGAAAAATCCACATCGAATCGTTGCTGGTCATGTGGTAACAGAAAATCAATCTGAATATATGATCTATTCAGAGTCACATGTTGAAGAAGGTCTTATTGTTGATATTCATAAATCTGAACAATACACGAATGGTTCATTCATCGTTGATACGACTGAGTTTGGAGAGGTAATTAATATGACTATTCAATAATGTTTTTAGTGATTTTATTTTCATAGTTAAAATAAAATGATAAACTTAGAATTGTTATTTATTTTTTAACTTGTATAAAAGCAAGAGATTTACATTTAATAGGAGTAAGTTCATTGTTCCATTTTCAATGAATCATATAACCTAAACTATAAATGTAAATCTCTTAACGTATTCACTAGATAAATTTAGATAAATGTGAGGTATGGATAGAGTGAGAGATTTTGATAATTTGATTCCTGGCTGGTTTAAGACAATTGTGCAAGTCGGAAACGATTTAATATGGTCACAGTACCTAATTGGTCTGTTACTAACGGTTGGCTTCTTCTTTACTATTAGTTCAAAATTTGTACAACTTAGAATGTTGCCAGAAATGTTTAGAGCGCTCGTTGAGAAACCAGAAACATTAGAGTCTGGAAAGAAAGGTATTTCACCATTTCAAGCGTTTGCGATAAGCGCCGGCTCACGTGTGGGTACGGGGAATATTGCAGGTGTTGCTACTGCCATTGTTCTTGGTGGCCCAGGTGCAGTATTTTGGATGTGGATTATTGCTTTTATCGGAGCAGCAAGTGCGTTTATGGAAGCTACACTTGCCCAGATATATAAAGTTCATGATAAAGAAGGTGGGTTCCGTGGAGGACCTGCATATTACATAACAAAAGGACTTAATCAAAAATGGTTAGGTATTTTATTTGCGATTTTAATTACAGTGACATTTGCATTTGTATTTAATACGGTGCAATCTAATACGATTGCAGAATCATTAAATACACAGTATAATGTCAACCCTGTGATAACAGGCGTTGTATTAGCAGTTATTACTGGGATTATCATTTTTGGTGGTGTTCGTAGTATTGCAACACTATCATCACTAATAGTACCTATTATGGCTATTATTTATATTGGTATGGTTTTAGTTATTTTATTGATGAATTTAGATCAAGTTGTTCCAATGATTGGCACAATTATCAAGAGTGCTTTTGGCATTGAACAGGTTGCTGGTGGTGCGTTAGGAGCTGCTATATTACAAGGTATTAAGCGTGGTTTATTCTCAAATGAAGCTGGTATGGGTTCAGCACCAAATGCTGCAGCGACAGCGGCTGTTCCACATCCAGTTAAACAAGGTTTAATTCAATCTCTTGGTGTTTTCTTCGATACAATGCTCGTATGTACTGCTACAGCGATTATGATTTTACTTTATTCAGGTTTGAAATTTGGCGATAGTGCGCCACAAGGTGTTGCTGTCACACAATCAGCTTTAAATGATCATTTAGGATCTGCTGGCGGTATCTTTTTAACTGTAGCTGTGACTTTATTTGCATTTTCATCAGTTGTAGGGAACTATTATTACGGACAGTCTAATATAGAGTTTTTATCAACGAATAAAATAATCTTATTTATTTTTAGATGTTTAGTTGTGATATTAGTGTTTGTTGGTGCTGTAGTTAAAACGGAAACAGTATGGAGTACAGCAGATTTGTTTATGGGACTTATGGCCATTGTGAATTTAATATCGATTATTGGTTTATCCAATGTAGCTTTTGCAGTGATGAAAGATTATCAACAACAACGTAAAGAAGGAAAACATCCCGTGTTCAATCCCGAAAATTTACAAATAAATTTATTTGGCATTGAATCTTGGGGACGTGAAAATAAATCTAAAAAATCATAGTGTAAACTTTTAAAGTTTGAGATATTTTAAAATGAGTAAACTTGTTAAATTATATTTATAATAACCGTTTTAAATTGCGTTGTGCTATTTAAAAACAATTTGTGTTGCTCATAAAATCTGTAAAATAGGGGTGGGAAATTAAGTCATAACTATTGGCTTTTTACCTGCTCCTATTTTATTGTATTGGTGCATTTTCAGATAAAATAATCTATAATTTATGACAAGTATGGTATGATATAGATTAGTAAAATACAATCAATTGAAAAATATAGTTACAAATAGAGAATACGAGTTAAGGTTTGGTGAATAATGATGTTGGATGATAAAAAGAATACAGCTGAAAAGAAACCAGGGAAATTAAGTTTTTCTGAAACAAGATTTATGCGATTTTTTGGTGGTAAGGATCTTATATTTGCACTTAGTGCATTGGTATTATTAGGTATTGTTATATTTATTTTTGACAAAGTCTCATATGTATTTGAGCCTTTTATCATTGTCTTTAACACTATTGTAGCACCAATCATTCTATCGTTAATTTTGTTCTATTTAATCAATCCAATCATTAACTTGATGGAGCGTTATAACATTCCAAGATTGCTGGGTATTGTTATAGTATTTTTAGCTATTGTTGGACTTATTGCACTCATCGTTAATTTATTGATTCCGGTCATTGGCAGTCAGGTAACACGCTTAATACATAATGCGCCTGCATATGTGACTAAATTTAATGATACTTTAGATAAGGTGACGCACTTTTCGTTCTTGTCCTCATTTTATGATCAAATACAGACCAATTTAGATTCTTTATCTAAAAAGATTCCTAGTATTGTTACAGACTATTTTGATGGTTTTGGAACTAAATTAAGAACATTTGCTGAAGCTATTGTAAATGTTGGCGTAGTTTTAATAACAACACCATTTGTACTGTTCTTTATGCTAAAAGACGGTCATAAATTTAAAGAGTACACGACTAAAATTATGCCACCTAAATTTAGAAAAGATTATCATGACTTATTAGAAAAAATGAGCGTTCAAGTGGGTTCTTATATACAAGGACAAATTATTGTGTCATTTTGTATTGGTATTTTATTGTTTATTGGCTATACGATTATTGGTCTAGATTATAGCTTAATATTGGCAAGTATCGCTGCAGTAACAAGTGTTGTACCTTATTTAGGACCAACGATCGCTATTTCACCTGCAATTATTATTGCGCTAATAACCTCTCCGTTAATGCTTTTAAAATTAGCTGTTGTATGGACATTAGTTCAATTTATAGAAGGTCATTTTATTTCTCCAAATATTATGGGTAAAACATTAAAAATACATCCATTAACAATTATTTTCATTTTGCTTAGTGCAGGGAACTTGCTAGGGATTGTAGGTGTCATTTTAGGTATTCCAGCTTATGCGATATTAAAAGTACTGGTGTCTCACATATTCTTAATTTTTAAACGCCGATATAATAAGTATTATGGTGATGATGCTGGAGACTATGATATTCCTAAAGAAGATTCGAAAATAGCAGAATAGTATAGTAGCCGATGAAGTAGGACAGTTTGGGATTGCTTTATCGGCTTTTATTGCATATGTGAATCAATTCAACGGTTTAGTGCACCTTAGTATATTACAAATCTGTTAGGAAGATAGTCATGTTCAATCACAGGCAGTTATGATATATTTTCAGTAACAAAAGAATTAATTAGAATTGATGTGAAAAAATGAATCAGGAAGTTAAAAATAGAATTTTATCTATATTAAAAATTACTTTTGCAACAGCATTGTTTTGCATTGTGGTATTTACACTCTATCGTGAATTATCACATATTGATTTTAAAAATACAGTTACCGTATTTAGTAAAATCAATCGCTGGATGCTCGTTGGACTATTTGCTTGTGGTGGTGCATCATTACTCTTGCTCTCTATGTATGATGTCATCTTAGTCAAATCATTAAAGATGGAAATGCCTTTATTTAAAATCATTCGAATAAGCTACATTATCAATGCTTTTAATGCCATTATAGGTTTTGGTGGTTTTATTGGTGCTGGTGTGAGAGCAGTTGTATATAAAAATTATACGGAAGACAAGAAAAAATTAGTACATTATATTTCAATCATCTTAATCTCTATGCTCACAGGATTAAGCTTATTATCTATCTTGGTTGTGTTACATGTATTTAATGCATCACATATGATTGACAAAATAAGTTGGGTACGTTGGATATTATATGTCGTTGCTTTATTTTTGCCTATCTTCATCGTATACACGATTATGCGCCCAGCAGATAAAAAGAATAGATTTATGGGTGTGTATTGCACATTAGTTTCAAGTGTTGAATGGCTAGCAGCTGCATTAGTATTATATTTATCTGTATTAATAGTCGATATTCATATTTCATTTATGACTTTAATAGGCGTCTTTATTATTGCAGCTTTATCAGGATTAGTCAGCTTTATTCCTGGTGGATTTGGTGCCTTTGATTTAGTTGTACTTCTTGGTTTAAAATCATTAGACATTCCTGAGGAACAAATTTTATTAGCGCTGTTACTTTATCGTTTTGCCTATTATTTTGTACCTGTCGTTGTGGCACTATTGCTCTCTACGTTTGAATTTGGATCAACTGCTAAACGTTACTTTGAAGGTTCTAAATACTTTGTTCCGGCTAAAGACATCACCTCTTTTGCAATGTCTTATCAAAAGGATATTTTAGCAAAAATTCCATCATTATCGGTGGCTATCCTTGTTTTGATAACAAGTATCATGTTTTTTATAAATAATATGACGATTATTTATGATGGTTTATTTGATGAAAATCATCTTGTGTATTACATTGTGTTATCAATTCATACAAGTGCCTGTTTATTACTATTGTTAAATGTGAAAGGGATATTTAAACAAAGTAGAAGAGCTATTATTTTCGCAATGATCTCGATTATATTAATTTTTGGAGCAACAATTTATACATATGCATCTGCCTTATTATTAAGTTGGCTTATTGTTATGTTTGCTATATTGGTTGCTGCATACCGTCGTGCGAAAGTATTAAAGCGACCATTCAGATTACATCAATTTGTAATGTCATTTATTATGAGTGTTGTTGTGCTTTATGTGAATCATTTTATTATCTCACAAACTTTTTATGCGTTGGATGTATATCAAATAGAAATGAATACATCTGCATTGAGATATTATTTCTGGTTAACCATTCTAGTGATTATACTTGTTGTAGGTATTATTGCCTGGTTGTTTGATTATCGATTTAATCGTCCACATCAAATAAACGACTATAAACAATGTGAAACTATTATTGATTCATATGGGGGTAACTATTTAAGCCATTTGTTATACAGTGGTGATAAAGATGTTTTTATGCATGATAATGAACAAGCCTTTTTAATGTATCGTTATAAAGGTAATGCGCTTGTTGTACTAGGTGATCCTATTGGGGATACTCAAAGCTTTCAAACGCTACTCGAATCGTTTTATCAATACGCTGAACGCTTAGGCTATGATGTTATCTTTTATCAAGTAAGTGATCGATTTATGCCACTCTATCATAACTTTGGTAATCAATTTTTCAAATTAGGGGAGGAAGCTATTATTGATTTAACCCAATTTACTATTTCAGGTAAAAAGCGTAGAGGCTTCCGCGCGACACTTAATAAACTTGAAGAGCTTGAGTTTAAGTTTGAAATTCTTGAACCGCCATTTTCAAACAACCTTATGAGTAGTTTAAAAGAAATTAGTGATATGTGGCTGGATGGTCGTCAAGAAATGCACTTTTCTGTAGGACAATTTACGACGGAATATTTATCCAAAGCACCGATTGGCGTTATTAAAGATAAAGATGATAAAATCATTGCTTTCTGTAGTTTAATGCCAACATATTATAATGATGCTATATCAGTTGATTTAATACGGTGGTTGCCGGAAATTGAATTACCACTAATGGATGGCTTATATTTACACATGTTATTGTGGAGTAAAGAAAAAGGTTACGGTGCCTTTAACATGGGTATGGCCACATTGTCTAATGTTGGTCAAATGGATTTTGCTTTTGTGAGAGAAAGAATTGCTGGACGTGTTTTTGAACATTTTAACGGTTTATATCGTTTCCAAGGATTAAGACGTTATAAAGAAAAATATAGTCCTAATTGGGAACCAAGATTTTTAGTTTATAGAAAAGACAGTTCTTTATGGTACAGCATGTTAAAAGTAATGCGTGTCATACGTCATAAATAATAAAACTAGGTGAACATCCTCTCAAGAAAAATTCAGTATAGAATATAAAGCCCAAAATAAACATATTAAGATTAGTCAAGCCCTTTAAAATAAGCATTATTAAATTAGTCCGTTCAATTTAAATTTTTTGAATAAGGTGTTAAACTATATTTGGTTGTACGTTTGACTCATGTGGAGACATTTGATAATCGTACAATTACCGATTCGATACTAAATAATGAATCGTTTTTAATAGTCGATTCATACATGCGATGACGGCAGTCTTATGAGCTTTCTCATTAGGCTGCTTTCTTAATTTATAGTAATAATCGACGACATGGTTATCATAATGACGTTGTCCCCTAATAATATTCATAACCACCCAAAATAAAAGTCTTCTCTCTTTTTTATTGTCATTCTTGGTAATCGTATCTCTACTGTGTGTACGACCTGATTGATATCGTGTAATATCTCCGATTTCGCCAATAATCATAGCCGTTGTTAATTCACCAATTCCAGGTATTGAATGAATATTTTCAAAACAATTAAGTTGCTTTGCTAACTGAATCATAGCTTCATCTAATTGTTTGAGAAGTTGAAACTTTACTTAACCTTTCTCATTTCATTTTCCTATACACGGTTTCAAGAACCCAACATACTACAAACGAATTTCAAAAGGCGAGAGTAAAGCTGACTAGTTTTTAATACGGGTTTAAAACCAAAGAGACCGTACAGTCTACTCCTCTCTATAACTATAAAAAATAGCTATGAAGAAATCTATCGTCATAGATTTCTTCATAGCTAATCTTAGTATGTTTCCAAGGAATAGGATCACTATAATATATGATAATATCTCCTCTTTACTTTTGGATTTAATTGATTGTTAACCATTTTGATTTTTTCATTTTTCGACCAAATTTAATAGGATTACTAGTAGTGTCTTTCCATTTTTTTCGTTTATTTTAGATATTAGTCTTCCAACTTCTACATCTTTTAATCTGCCATATCTAGATAAACCAAAATAGTTATTTGGGCTAGCGTTTGGAAATTGTGTTGCTCGTTCTCCTGTTTTTGTGTTGATAACTCTATATGTATTATCTCTAGGATTTCTACTATAAAAAGCCCATCCTTGAGGAAGTACTCTAAAGACAAGAAGCATTAATTATTTGTGTTTTATCTTTAGTAGGGTTATTAGGCATTATACTTAATATAGAACTAATAAATATTAAAAAATAAACAAGAAATACTGATATCAAAATCATGATAGTTTTATTGAATATAAGATCTTCTTTTTTGTTATTATTCGACCATTTTTTTCACCTCTTTTTCAGTGATTATTATAATTACTATAATGAAAGTGATAAATAGGATGAATTGTATTATTAAAGAAGTGATAGAAATACCAAATATTATGTCAAATATAGTCCATACTATCCCTAAAGGTAAAAACCAATAGCTAAATTTAATACTAAATTTAACAAAAAAATCTTGAGTCACTTTCCAATTCTTTTTATTTTTCATTGAATTTTTAGTTCGCAGGCCCATAAAATAGTTAACTTGATCTCCAACATTATTTTTTAAAGATTTTTTAAAAAATAATGTTATTATTAAATTAGATAAAACTGTTAATAGTAAAATTATAATTAACCAACTCCTTTTTTTTAATATAGCAAACGGTTGAAATAAAAACCAATCCTATTTTTAAAACTTTAATTTTTAATTTAACTTTAGAAATAATTTGATGAATACGCTATACAAAACGATTACCTATAATCGTTAATTATGTTAACTAAACTAAAAGGCATAAACGTTGATTTAACAGCGTTTATGCCTTTTGATTATTATTATCCATTATGCAGGTTTTATACATACTTCCAATGATACGTTTTCATATATTTTGATCAAGAGAAATTTTGTATCTTTATTCAGTTCTTAAGCGTCTAAAAAATAGACGGGTAGCATTCAATTTGATTTTTGATGACGATGATACAAATTTACTATACGTACTTGAAATATGTGTTTAATACAACTTTAAAAACAGTCGGGGACATAAATCCTAGAAAAATAGCCAATAAATGACTTTTATAATTTTATTTACTGGCTTCTTTATTTACAATATTTCGTATTGTTGGCTTGCTTTCTTAGGAGACAGCTTCAAGCTTGTCCTGTTCCCTCAAAAGTCTCGCCAAAATACGGCGTATTTATTTGTAATGATACATTGAAATAGCTTTAAAAATAAGGCACTTTCGTATCATTTAATAAACTTCACTAAACTAAATTAACGAGGTACCTTATGTATAAAGCGATAACATGACGCAACATATGCCATTTAGTATTAATACTTTCAAACGATATCTCTCATCATATTAATGATATTATTGAAACGATACTCGAAGAAAAGATTTTGGGATTTTAATTTTAATCTATTTTATCTATATCACAGATTGATTTTAGATAAAGTAACATTAATGTAAATCTGCTTGATAATTAGCACGATCTTGTTGTTCTTTGGCATAGCGCTCAGGATTCTTTTTATAAAAGTCTTGGTGATATTCCTCTGCTTTATAAAAAGTTGAAGCAGGTAAAATCTTTGTGGCAATAGCTTTGTCAGAATATATGGTATGTTGTAATTGCTGAATGTAGTTTTCGGCAATTTTCTTTTGATCATCGTTCGTATAAAAAATAGCTGTTTTATACTGGGAACCTCTATCTTGAAACTGGCCTGCATCATCTAATGGATCAATCACTGAAAAGAAAATTTCAAGTAGTTTATGATATGAAAAAAGTGCAACATCGTATTCAATTTTAACTGTTTCATAATGACCTGTTGTACCTTTTTTAACATCTTCATAAGTTGGATTGTCAGTCATTCCTCCCATATAGCCTGATGTTACTTTTTCAATACCTTCAAAAGTATCGAAAGGCTTTGTCATACACCAAAAGCAACCTCCGGCAAAATATGCGGTATTTATATTCATTTATACCATCCTCTCATTAGACCTTAGTACCATTTTTTCATAAATATCTTGATTTTTTTAGCTATTTTCTATAACTTTAATGTATATTATAATACATAGATAGCGTATTTTGAAGAAATTAAAATTAAGGTAGGTAGCCATGGCAGAAGAGAAGGAACAAACCAAATACAGAAGAAGTAATGGGACTACTACTTCAACTAAAAAAACTAAAAAACGTATAAAAAAATTACCCATCGCAATATTAATTGTTTTGATTTTACTTGTGAGCTTGATTGTCTATATTACAGTGAGCTATCAAAATGGAATTAAATATGCTGAAGAACATGCAAAGGATGTTAAAATTCATAAATTTAATGGCCCTATAAAAAATGATGGGAAAATTTCAGTGTTAGTGCTAGGTGCAGATAAAGCACAGTCTGGAAAATCTAGAACAGATTCTATGATGATTGTACAATACGATTATTTACACAAAAAAATGAAAATGATGTCTGTGATGCGTGATATTTATGCAGATATTCCTGGATATAATAGCTATAAGCTTAATGCAGCTTATACATTAGGTGGTCCAGAGTTATTAAGACAAACTTTGAATAAGAATTTAGGAATTAATCCTGAATATTATGCAGTTATTGATTTTACAGGTTTTGAGAAAATGATTGATGAGTTAGCGCCTAATGGGGTGCCTATAGATGTTGAAAAAGATATGTCCAAAAATATTGGCGTGTCATTAAAAAAAGGACACCATCGGCTTAATGGTAAAGAGCTATTAGGATATGCTAGATTCCGTCATGATGCTGAAGGTGATTTTGGTCGTGTACGTCGTCAACAGCAAGTGATGCAAACATTAAAGCAAGAATTAGTAACACCTAGCACAGTTTTTAAATTGCCACGTGTTGCAGGTATTTTAAGAGGTTATATTAACACAGATATGCCCGATTCAGCGATTTTCCAAACAGGTATAAGTTTTGGTATTCGTGGAGATAAAGATGTACAGTCTCTGACTATACCAGTGAAAAATTCATACCAAAATATCAATACGAATAATGATGGAAGTGCCTTAGATATTGATAAACAAAAAAATAAAGAAGCTATCAAGAAGTTTTTAGATGATGATAACTAAGTATAGTAAAAACGCCAACTACGCATGTAGCTGGCGTTTTTATCGATTTTAAAGGGTTTTATTGATCAGATTTTCTTATTCCGCCTACACCATAATGATTTTTCTTCATTTCTTCAATAATCACATGAATTGCATCACGATTAGCGCCTGTTGTTTTTTCTACTGCATTAGTGACTTCTGATACTAATGCTTTCAATTGTTCATCAGAGCGACCTTCTATTAATTTTACATTTATGATTGGCATAAATAGCGCCTCCTTTAAAATTTAAGTCTATTTTAGTATAGCATGAAACCTTTATGTTTAGAACAATATTTTATAGAACATTTGTTCTTATAAGTATTGAAAAAGAACATTTGTTCGTATATAATTAAAATATCTACAGGGAGGTAGTGGGAATGTATGATTACAATTTATTAGACGATAGGGATGTCTTATGTATTGATCAAAAAAGCTTTTTTGCAAGTGTTTCATGTATAGAGAAAGGTTTAAATCCAAAAACAACAAAGTTAGCAGTAGTAGCAGATACTAAACGACAAGGCTCAGTGGTACTTGCAGCAACACCAAAATTAAAAGAATTAGGTATTAAAACAGGTTCAAGACTATTCGAAATTCCACATCGTAATGACATTTATATTATTAATCCTAGTATGAGGAAGTATTTAAACGTATCTATAGCTATTTCAAAAATAGCATTACGTTATGTTCCAGCTGAAGATTTACATCAATACAGTATTGATGAATTTTTTATGGATGTAACAGATAGTTATTATCGCTTTAATTCTACTGTTACTGCTTTTTGTGAACGCTTAAAAAAGGAAATATATGAAGAAACAGGAATTATGTGTACAGTAGGTATTGGCTCAAATATGCTGTTAAGTAAAGTAGCAATGGATACTGAAGCTAAACATACTATAAATGGTATAGCAGAATGGCGTTATCATGATGTTCCGAATAAATTATGGAATATACAACCTTTGAGAGAATTTTGGGGAATTAATAAACGGACAGAAGTTAAATTAAATAAACGTGGGATTTTTACTGTGGGAGATTTAGCAAAATACCCACATAACCAATTAAAGAAAGCATTTGGAATATTAGGTACTGATTTACATTTACATGCGAATGGAATAGATCAAAGTAAGTTACGAGATAAGCATCATATTACAAATCCTTCAATTTGTAAGAGCCAAATTTTAATGCGAGATTACACCTTTGAGGAATCTAAAGTAGTTATGCAAGAATTAATAGAAGATGTGGCAAGCAGGGTGAGAGCGCGAAAACAAATGGCAAGAACAATTCACTTTTCATTTGGCTATAGCGAAGGTGGTGGCGTGCATAAGCAATATACACTTGAAGATCCGACTAACTTAGAAAAAGAAATATTTAAAGTAGTAAACTACTATGCTAATCATTTATGCGATAAAAAAGTATTATACCGTACATTAAGTGTATCTTTAACACAACTTGTACCTGAAGATCAACGGCAATTGAATTTATTTTTTGATGAATACGAACGTAAACGAGATGAAAAATTAGCTAAAACGATTGATAATTTACACATGAAATATGGTAAAGGCATTGTATCTAAAGCTATATCTTATACTGATTCAGGTACTAAGCACGGACGTTTAGGATTAATGGCAGGACATAAGATGTAATAATTACATTGGGAGTGGGACAGAATTCATGATGAATTCGTAGTCTCACCCCGGCAAGGTTGACTAGGATTGAAAAAATGGTACCAGCGTATTTTCAATCCAATCAACTACTGACTTATGGTACATAGGTATCAAATTCATGCAAAGCTTTAATACCTTTATCACGATCTTCGGGTGTTTTAAAACTGATTTGAAGTGCACCAAGAATATCTTCACGGACTTCTAAAATTTTTAAGTTGCTTATAGAAATGTTATGTAAACTTAGAATATAAGTAACTTGGTTAATCATACCCGGTTTATCCGGAATATCTACAAATAGATCATACGCTGTATTTAATGCGCCTTGTTGTTTAAGGGGTAAAGCATCACGATATGTTTTAGCGTTAGCAAAAAACGCTTGAATTTCTTCGATTTTATCGTTTTGAATTATTGAAGATAATGCTACTAATTGTTGTTGCATATCTTGTATTAAGTTTAGAATGGCTGTTTTATTACTAATTGTAATATCGCGCCACATTTCTGCATTACTACTAGCTATGCGAGTAATATCGCGAAAACCACCAGCAGCAAGTTGTTTAACTAATTTATGTTTTGTAGATTGATTTGCATTTAAATGCACCAAACTAGCTGCAATAATATGGGGTACATGGCTAACAGCTGCAGTGACAATATCATGTTCTTTTGCTGTTGTTTCAATAAATTTAGCTGAAGTAGAGCTAAATAATTGTTTCAAATATTGAGCAGCATCGCGATTTTTAGTTGAATTATAAACGAGAACGTAATATGCATTTTCAAATAAATGCTTTTTAGCATTTAACACCCCAGACTTATGACTACCGGCTATTGGATGGCCACCTACAAGGTGTATATTATGATGCAATAGTCGATTTTCAAATTCTAAAACGTTTGTTTTTGTACTCCCAGTATCAGTAACAATTAGGTTAGCCTGAGTGTTAAATAGATGTAATTGAGCTAAATAACGAATCGTTTGTTGAACAGGCGTTGCAAAAATTAAAACATCTGCTTGTTCAACGGCAATGCGATAATCGGTTATTTTAGTATCAATAATACCCATAGAATATGCTTTTTCTAACTGAGAAATATCTGAATCATATGCAGAGATATGAAGATTACTGTGATAATACTTTAAATTACTTGCCAAGCTACCGCCAATTAAGCCTAGTCCAATAAAAACAATATTGTGCATTAAGAATCACCTTATTCAAAATTTTCAGAATAAAAACATTGTAAAGTAGATGGAGTAATTAATCAAATATAATTAGGGGAGTAAAAGGTATAGTAATCTGTAATTTAAAAAAGGGATATATGCGTGACTGAAAATACTTTAGAAACAATCCAGACACTAATTGAAATTGGTAGTCCAACAAGAAATGCGACAGAAGCAATATCATTAACAGTTAGTTTATTCGACACGGATAATTAATAAAGCTGCATTACTTATAATAGTAAAAGGGAGAACTGTGAAATTCAAACTGAATCAGGAGAAATCTTTATAGGAATAATATATTTTACATGAAACAAATGTTCATGTTTATAAAGACAGCAATAAACAGTCTCTATAGACGATAAACATATGGAAGTGCGCATTGGTGAGAGAACACAATCAGCATAAGAAACTAGAGATTTAGGTATAGAAGTGGGGGATGTATGAGTTTTGATTCAAGGACAAAAATTACAAAATTAGAGTTTATTAAAGCGTGCCAGCAAAATTTCAGGTTTTGCCGACACGCTGTGATAACCGTTTGATAAGTGTTTTTTTATTTATTGCTTTCTAATTCAATTATAATAATGCTTTAAATTGAATATTTGAAGGTTGTTCAAAAGCATCATCAAAACCGCGTGGGTGATGGTATTCTATTTTATCTTTGTCTTCTGGATAAGTATATTTACCACCAACTTCCCATATGAAAGGATGGAATTGATACTGTAAGCGATCTTTGCGCATTTTCCAGAGTTCTATAATTTCATTTGTAGATGCCATGAAATTAGACCAAATATCATAATGTACTGGAATAATTACTTTCGCATTTAAGTTTTCTGCCATACGTAAAAGATCAATCGATGTCATTTTATCTTGAATACCTACAGGATTGTCACCATAGTTATTGAGTACAACATCTATTTTAAAGTCTTTACCGTGCTTGGCAAAGTAATTTGAAAAATGTGAGTCAGCACCATGGTAAATCGTACCACCTGGAGTTTCAAATACATAATTGACTGATTTTCGAGCCATTTCTTCGTCAGTTACTGGAAGTCCTTTTAAATTGTTGTCATTTTCTTCGCTGCCTTCAACTGGCAATGTAACAAGACAAGTTCTATCGAATGATTCTACCGCTGTTACTTTTACATCTTTAAATTCGAAGCTTTCACCTGGCTTTATTGTGATAATACGATCTTCTGAAACACCCCATTCTTTCCAGATGCGGGCACATTCATGCGGACCCACAAATTTAACATGGTTTAATTTTGGATTGTTGAAGATTGCCGCAGCTGTATTAATATCAATATGATCACTATGGTAATGAGAAACTAGGTAATAATCTAATTCGTTTATCGCAAATGGATCAATAACCATTGGCTGTACACGAAGATTTGGTTGTAGTTTACGAACGCCTGCCATATTGGCCATTTGATGTCCTCGAACCATATCTTTAACTTTTTTAGTAGATTTACCTCTGTTTGACCATAAGTCCATAACGATATTTGCACCTTCTGGCGTTTTGATCCAGATACCACAATTGCCTAACCACCACATTGCAAAATTACCTTCATTAACAACTTCATTTTCTATTTCTTCATTAAGCCAAGTTCCCCATTCTGGAAAGGTAGATAGAATCCATGACTCTCTTGTAATATCTTTAACATTTTTCATTATTGAATCTCCTTATATCATTATTGTTATTTAAGTATTTCAATGAATCTACTTTCTTTATACAAATGAAATTTTAAAAATTTTTAGTTTCTAAAGTTTGGATTAATTCTTTGAGAAATAACTTTTCGATTTGATTTCGTAAGTTATATTGTTCACTTTCATCTCTAATATAATGTTTCAATATTAAATCTAGTTGATTAGAAAAATTATAAAAATTTATTTCATTACTTGAATATCTATAAGAAACGATACGTATAATATCTTCATTTGTGAGAATTGGATTAACAAATATTACGGGAATATCCGTTTCGATAGCATCACTTGTAGAAATGATAATATCTGAATTTAAAATTTCTTTAACACTATCGAATTCTTCTAAAGTAAATACAGTATCAATATATGCATTAGATATATAGGACTGGCATTGTTTTAAGAAGAATTTTCTCATGCCAATACCTTCATCGCATATAAGTGTAATTTTTTTAACTGGTATTTCACTATTTGGATTATTATGAATTGCACCACCAAGATGTATGGCTATATAAGCTATGTCATCATCAGTCATGTGTATTAGCCAAGCTTCTTCAAGTAATGTAATACAACGCTTTGTAACCATGAATAGATAGTTGAACTTTTCTTTAATATTATTTGTAAATTGTGTATCTGAAGGAATATTGTAAGTCTTTTGATAAAGTAAAGATTTACAGTGTGTTAGAAGTTGATTCAACAACATATTTCGTTTTGAAATATTTATATTATATTCATGCTCAAAAAGCGATAAAAATAATTCTAAAGTCTCACGCATATCATCATAATCATTACTAACATTATGAATATCACTATCTTTACGCAATGATAAAAGTAAAAGGGCTATAATATTTTTTGCCATTTGATCAAAAGAAACATTAAATTCAGACTCTAAAGAGGATACAAGCTTTTCAGACACTTTATATTCAATGCGCTCTTGAACAAGTATGAAATCTTTTCTTATCAATTCATAATTGTAAGCATTAATCCCACTGTTATAAGAAACCATTAACAAATAGGGTAGTATTTGTAACATAAACTCACTATCTTTTCGATTAAGTATTTTACCTAAATCATTACTTATTTCTTTTAATAAGGTCTTTAAAAAATCCGTTTTTTCTAATGAGTGATAGTGACTAAAGCTTGTATTAGATAAAAGTTTCTCATGAATCAAAGATTTAAAAGCTTCAGATGATGATTTATGAATTTCATGCAGTATTTTATATATAAATTGAATTTTAGATAACAGATGGCATTCAATATAATATCCTCCAAACTTTTTTACACGTAGATGAATATTAAATTGTTCAAATTCTATAAGTTCTCGAATATTATTGAGATCATTTAGAATCGTATTATGTGAGACATCAACAAGTTCCATAAGTTTGTTGATTGTAATGAATTCATTTGAGATACAAATATATATGATGATTAGCCATTGGCGTTCTTCTATGCTCATAACATATTGCGTTGTATCAGATTTACTTAATAATTCTATACAGGCGCGTTTTTGATCATCGTTTAATAAAATACCAATATGTGGGTAGTTTATTATTTTCTTTGTATCGTCTGGTAATGACTGATTTATTTTTTTAAGGTGATAGTATACTTTACGTCTAGATTGACAAAGATTTTTTGAGATTTCAGTAATTGTTTCTGGTTGTTCAATTTGAATTAAGTAGTCTAGTAGAGTATGACTTGTTTTATCTAAGCTGAGTATCATAAACTATCACCTTTTTATTTAGTATTTTAATGTTATTGCTGACCGTAATAAGCGTTAGTGCCATGTTTTCTTAAATAGTGTTTATCCATAATATAACTTGGTGCATTTTCCACACACGGATTAATTTGTTTCGTATATCTGTTCATCTTGGCGACTTCTTCAAGGACAACAGAATGATAGATAGCTTGTGAAGCATTTTTACCCCATGTAAACGGGCCATGATTACTAACGATAACACCAGGAATAGACGTTGGATCAAGTTTTCGTTCTTTAAAAGTTTCGACAATGACTTTTCCTGTTTCTTTTTCATAGGCATCTTCAACTTCATTATATGTCAATGAACGTGTACATGGTATAGGACCATGAAAATAATCTGCATGAGTTGTACCTAAGAATGGAATGTCTAATCCTGATTGCGCCCATCCAACCGCTTCTGTAGAATGTGTGTGTACAATCCCGCCAATTTCTGGCCATGCCTTATATAATTCAAGATGTGTTTGAAGGTCAGAAGAAGGGTTAAATGATCCTGCTAATACGTTTCCTTCAAGATCTGTGACGACCATATTTTCCGGTGTGAGTTTTTCATAATCTACGCCAGAAGGCTTAATGACCACAATTCCTAAATCACGATTGATTTCTGATACATTACCCCAGGTGAATTTAACAAGTTTGTATTTAGGAAGTTCTATGTTTCCATGATATACGTTCTGACGCATTTGTGTTAATGTTTCTGACATACTATTTTAACCCCACTTTCTCAATTAATGGATAAAGAAAAGATTGTGCAGTTTTTATAGCGTAACGTGTTTCTTCAACAGTATCATAATTTTCTGACCACATTTCAATCAGGAATGGGCCATTATAATGAATATCCTTTAATATTTTAAAAAACTTTTCCCATTCTACACAACCTTCTCCAAATGGTACATCTCTGAATTGTCCATTTGAATCTTCTGTTACTGCGTATGTGTCTTTTAAGTGTATAGAGGCAATAGATTGTCTCCCTTTATAAAATTCATCTAAAAGGTTATTGTTCCATGCAGATATATTACCTATGTCTGGATAGACGTATAGAAAAGGGGAATTAATTTCTTTTTCAATGGCAAGATATTTTTTAATTGAATTAATGTATGGATCATCCATTGTTTCGATTGAAAGAATGACTTGAGCTTCTTCTGCCCACGTACAAGCTTGTCGAAGATTCTTTATAAATCGTTTGTGAGTATCTATGGATTTTTCTTCATAATAAACATCATAACCAGCTAATTGAATATTTCGCACACCGATATCTTGCGCAAATTCTATACATTTTTTCATTAATTCCATAGATTTTTCTTCAGTATTAAAATCATTTGACCCCATTGGGAAACGCCTATGACCACTGAAAGTAATCGTAGGTATACGTATGCCTGTTTCGAAAATAGCTTTTACAAGTTCTAGTCTTTGTTCTTTAGACCAGTCTAATCTTGCTAAACGAGTATCTGATTCGTCAATAGATAGTTCGACAAAATCAAAACCGAGTTCTTTAGCGAATTTAAGTTTTTCTATCCACGTATAATGTTTTGGCAATGCTTTTTCATAAATACCAATTGGACGAGACATAATCTTACCCCCAAATACGCTTGATTTCATCTTTAAATTCACGTGCAGCAGATAGTGGATCTTCAGCTTCTGTAAGACTACGACCAGCAATAAATGTATAAACATCTATACCTTTAAAAAGTTTAAGTGTTTCTACAGATAAACCACCCGTAACAGATACACGGAAGCCCATATCGATTAATTTTTTCACTTTTGAAAGATCTTTTTCCCCCCAACTTTCGCCATCTAATAGAGCATCGCGCGACTGATGATATATTGCTTGTTCAATACCAATATCGAGCCACTTTTGAGCTTCTTCAAAAGTCCAATCTCCATATAATTCAACTTGTATTTCTCCTTGATCACCTCGTTCTTCTTTAATAGCTTTAAGTGCAGCTTTCATTGTTGGTATAGTTGCTGAGCATATACATGTCATCCAGTCAGCTCCTTTTTTGGCGTTGTTTAAAGCTACTGTTCCGCCAGCATCTGCACATTTAGTGTCAGCGACAATTGTTTTATTAGGAAATAGTTTACTTAGTATTTCTACTAGTTCACTTCCTACCTGTAAAAGACAAACTGTTCCAGCCTCAATGATATCAACTTCATTTCCAACGAGTGAAGCAGCTTTAACCGCATCAGACATTGTTGAATGATCTAATGCTACTTGCAATTTAGGTAATTTCTTTGTCATTTCTTTTCCTACTTTCTAATTAAATTTAATATTATTTATAAATAAATTTTAAAATTTAATTCCTTCAAGATAAGGGCTATCTTTAGTTTCTTCAATTATAGAAAGGACTTCATCTTTAGTTTGACAATCATTTAAACGTCTAATTGCATCTTTTAAATCAAAAAGTGCAACAATTTGAGGTATAGCAATTGAATTATGAATTTTCGAGCTCGTTGCAGCCAATGTAATAAGAATACTGACTTCTTTTCCGTCTGAGAACTTTACGGGTTCGTTAAGAATAATTAATGAGAATGCATCTCTTATTACACCTGCTTCAGGACGAGCATGGGGCATAGCCATTCCAGGAGTTAATATATAATATGGACCATAATGTTCCGTCGATTCAATAATTGCATCGTAATATTCAGGTTTAACAGCACCACTATCGATGAGTGGTTGTACAGATAACTTAACAGCTTCTTTCCAATCTTTCGCAGTTAAACCTAACTGAATTGAATCGTTATCAATCAAAGCTTGTTTTAAATTCATAAGTATTGTGCTCCTAACTAAAAATTATTTTAAAGCTTCTTTTAATTTAGTTTTAATTTCATTGTCATCCATTAAGTTGTCTAAGCCTATGAGTTTGCATTTTGTATAGTCTTTCATCTCTGCAATTAAATGGTTAGAAACGATGACTATATCATAATTACTAGCAATTCCTTTAGCTTCTCCTACTGAGCAAGATGCAGATTCAACATTTAATACATTTAATTCTCTTAATGCGTTTTCAACTTTCATTTTGATAACCATTGATGAACCCATTCCGTTTCCACATGCTGTAAGTACTTTAATCATAAAAATTCCTCCTAAATATAATTAATTATTGTTTTTGTTATTGATGAATCCCTGAATAATAAGCTTCTTTATTTTTAGCGCGTCTAAACTGTAATTGAGGGATAAGTAAAAAGAATGCACAAACCAAAATATAACCAGCAATACCTAAATATTTAAACATATAAGCAAATGGTACCCATGGAATGTCTAAATCGATATTTCCATGATATCCACCTGAAAGGCTAAGTAATAATACTGCTAAAGCGCCGAATGTAACTTGTATTATTCCTGAAATAAATGACAATATTATTGCTGCTCTCCAACCACCACGTTTATCTGCGTATACAGCAATAGCTGCGTTATCGAAGAATACAGGTACAAATCCCGTAATAATAAGTACTGGGTTTTTGAATACGATTAATAAGACAATCATAATGACTTGTCCAATTAAACCACTCACGAAACCAAACAGTACAGCATTTGGAGAACCAAAACCAAATGAAGCTGCTACGTCTACTGCTGGGAATGAACCAGGAAGTAATTTGTTAGAAATACCTTGGAATGCATTTGTTAATTCTCCAACGAACATTCTTACACCTTGCATTAACATAAATAAGTAAACAGAGAACGTGAATGCCGTTTGAATAACGAACATAAAGAATGATTGTTTTTCTGGCACGTATAAAGTACCACTTGTGATGACTTTAGCATTTGATAAAATATCTGGACCTAAGATGAATAAAATGGTTCCAAAGAAAACTAACATTAAAGTAGCTGATGCAACTACTGTGTCATGAAAAATACTTAGAAATTTTGGCAATTTTAAGTTATCTAAATTTTTATCTTTGTTACCCAATTTTGATGCGACTTTGTCTGTAAACCAAATCGCAAATTGTTGTTGGTGACCAATCGCAAATCCACCATTGTTTGTTAAACGTTGTGTAGGTTCAACAGTTAAATTTGAACTTACTGCCCAATATAATCCGCATATTGTACCAATACCAAACGTAGCAAGTAATGGACTTTCACGGAATGTTGGAATCAGTAAAATCATTACCGTAATTGTTGCAGCTTGTTGTACCATAATATGTCCAGTAATAAACAACGTTCTGACTTTCGTGATTTTGCGTAATGCTACTAAAAAGATATTCACAAAAAATCCTACTAAAAGTGCAGATGTCGCAATACCTACAAATTCTGGAAAGTTATTAGCGATTTTGTCATTTGCTGCAGTTAATCCAAAATAAGGGTCGATAACAGCAGCACCAATACTGAATTTGTAATTAAGAGCTGCTAGAATAGGCCGAAATGTTGTGACTAATCCGCCAGCAGCAATATCTAAAATCATGTAGCCTACAGTTGCTTTTACAGCTCCAGCAAAAACAGCATAGTACGGTTTTTTAAGTAAAGCGTAACCGAGCATTACTAACAAACCAACAAAGAAAGCTGGCTTTTGTAAGATATTCTGCGAAAACCAATTTAAGATTATTGGTATATATTCCATATTTATAACCTCCGTAGTATTAAACCTATAATGCATTGATTTACAAGAATTATTATATAAATGAATCCGCTTACATGTAAGACCAATTTGTACACACAAGAGTGTACAAATATAGTTTTTTAATATTTAATTGTTTTGTTAAAGGTATAAATAAAAATATCGCATGAAATTTATAATTAAACATGACATTTGATTTTTGAATTATAAACACTAATTTTATATATATTTTTAGTATGACTTATTTATAACAAAACATTCTTTACTTTATTCCTTAACAAGTGTTAGTTGACCAAGTTAATAATTCTTTGGTTTTTACCTATATAAATTAAAAAATATCAATAACATTAATCCTAAAATAACCAAATAAGTAAGTGAGTTAGGTTGTATAATAAATCGGACGGATGGGAAATTTTTATAACTTTTAAGAGGGTTCATGCTAGATACAACTTCATATATCAAAGCGCACGCTGAACAGTTAGCTTATCCGACACAGATAACTAATAAAGGTGCATTACTTTAGAAGGAGAGCACAATGTGAAGCAAAGCTATATATATGAACATGTAGATACAATAGCTTGAATGGTTAAAGAAATTAAGGAAGATAGCCGTTTGAACATTGATTTTATTAGTGGATTTAACTTAATAGAAGATGAGAAATGTGAAATTTAAACTGAATCAGGAGGCACATTTACAGGAACAATATGTATACATAAAACAAGTGTTCATGTTTATAAAGACAGCAATAAACGTTCTAAAGATGATAAATATATGGAAGTGCACATTGATAAGAGGACATAATCAGCACAATAAACTAGAGATTTATGTATAGAAGTGGGGGAACTTTATGAGTTTTGATTCAAGGACACAAATTCCAAAAACGGGGTTTATTAAATCAAGACATCTGGATGATAAGTCAAGTGTAACGATGATTATTGGGTTACTCAAAAAATTAAAACACAATGATGCTACAACATATAACACAATTTTACATTTTTAATAATGAAGCAATAGGCTATGATGCTAATGCTTCAATCTCAGAATATATGATTGAAGTATAGGGCCTTAGAAATGGGGATAATGGGTGATGGTCAATCGCTGGATGAGTAGATAGTTTTAATCAGTGCAGAAGATATCTCTGGCTCATATCATAAAGTGCTTAAAAAGCATTTAGCAAAATTATGTGAAACCAATCATATTCTACTTTAAAATAGATATTTATCCTTATTACGCATCTGACGCATCGGTATTATTGAAGTCGGCTGCCTATATTAAACACGGCTTATTCTAGATCAATCTTTATTTTTAATATATTGGTAAAGCGTTTGTTTAGCATGATGATTTGCTTCTTTATTTTGTTCTCGAGGAATCCATTTGACAAATAATAAATCAAAACTAGGTTCTAATATTTTGACTTGGTCCAAATACGGTTTAAATTTTATATTTTTTACTTTATCTTTTAACATAGCATCTTCGATAAGTTTAGAATCTGTATATAATAAAGCATTTGTCACATTAAGCTCACGTGCATATTCTAGAGCGCGAATAAAAGCTGCCCATTCTGCACTATGATTATCTAAAAGGCCGATATAATGCGTATAAATATGATGATTGTTATCGTCTTTAATAATAATGGCGCAACAGCTTTCACCTGGATTACCATTGGTTGCAGCATCAAAAAATATTTTAGCCATTGAAACAACACCTGCAATACTTTAAATTTATAATACAAATTTATTTTAAGAAATAACTTTGTTTATAGCAATTGAAAATTTATAGATGATATAGAAAAAGAGCGGAATAAAGTCATATGTGACCTCATATTCCGCTCATGTCTATAACTGTTAGGTATAATCAACAAGTTAGTTTATTTAAGTGTAGTCAATAATATTAAATGTATATTAGTAATCTTTATCTAGGTTAGCTATTTTACCTTTACGATACATGGATTTAGCAATGTAACCAAAAGGTACGTTTAGTATTGTAGATAAAAGTTTTAATAGGTACGTAGTAATAAAAATTTCAAACACGGCCATACTAGGTAATGTGCCTATAAATGCGATAGCCACGAATAGTGCAGTATCTATAATTGAGCTTAAAGCTGTACTACCATAAGCACGAATAATAAATGTTTTATCCGAACTGAATATCTTTTTAATCATACTAAAAATAAACACATCAACATGTTGACCAATAATATAAGCTATGATAGAACCTAGTGCGATTCTTGGTATAAGATTGAAAATCGTTTCCATGCCACTTTGCGCAATGTCTTCAGGTGCTGGAATGAAATGCAAGGACATTTGCATAACAATAATCATAATTAAAGTTGAAGAAAACCCGAGCCAAACTGCTCTTTTAGCTATCTTTCGACCATAAATATCATTTAGTATGTCAGTTGCTAGATAAATCGAAGCAAACATGACATTACCAAGAGTTGCTGAGATGCCAAAAATATGAATTGTTTTTATGACCTGGATATTGGCAATGATTGTACCTATAGCAATCCAAACAATAAGGCCTTGTTTGCCAAAAGCTCGAAACATAAGTACCATTAAAATAAAAGTAACTAAAAAACTTGCTGCCCCAAATATCTCATTAAACATAGAAATCCTCCTAAATTTTGATAATGCGGGTGTTTAGAAACCGCTAAAAACAACTTATACATTTTACTTCAAAAAATTCGAATATGCAATTTAAATATAACCACATTTATAACGAATAATAAGTAAAAGCTCGTGGTAATGAGAAATAGAATAATTCAAAATTATAATAAATTAAGCTATAATGTTAACATGTATTTAAAATTAGGTGCTATTAAGCCTAAAATGACTTAAAAGGAGTGTCTGATATACTTACACATTCCGAGCAGAATGCAATTCATAAGATAGATGATTTAATGAACACGTATTGTGAACAATGTTTGTTGAAATCACATATAAGAAAGACAGAAGGTAAGACCCAAGCGCATCATTTTTGCATTAATGAATGTTCAGTGGGTAAGCAAATTAAACAAATTGGAAATGAACTGCAATAGGAGGTAAATTATGCAAATTGAAGCAATTAGCGAAACACCGAATCAAAATACAATAAAAATTACGCTGTCAGAAAAAAGAAGTGATAATAAATCAGATACTTACACGCATGCTGCAGATGGACAACCTGAATTTATTAATCGCTTATTTGATATAGAAGGTGTAACCTCTATCTTTTATGTGATGGATTTTATTTCAGTCGATAAGGAAAATGATAAAGATTGGGATGAATTAATTCCTAAAATCCAAGAAAAGTTTAATGCATAAACGTACCGGTTAAAAATTGATTTATAATATGTCTGACGACGTACTGTTATATCTAATTAAGTTGCTGTTTAATAAATTAGAAGTATTAAAGTCATAGGCTGATCGTTAGTATATGAAGTTAAATTATAAATTAAGATGACAATTTTATATATTCAAAACGGAGCTGAAGGGTTACCTTTGTTTTGAAATAAATTGTAATGTTGAAAGAAGAAAACTATGAGGGGGAAATATCATGAATCCATATGAACAATATATGCGGGAGCTTGCACAACAAATGAAAGCTGAACTTACAGAAAATGGATTTGAAAGTTTAGAAACAAGTGATGCAGTTTCACAATATATGAATCAAGTTGGGGAAAACGATACTACTTTTGTAGTAATCAATTCTACATGTGGTTGTGCAGCTGGTTTAGCACGTCCAGCGGCGGTAGCAGTAGCAGATCAAAATGATAAAAAGCCAACACACAAGATAACTGTTTTTGCTGGTCAGGATAAAGAAGCTACACAAACTATGAGAGCGTATATTCAACAAGTGCCGTCAAGCCCATCTTACGCCTTGTTTAAAGGAACTGAATTAAAACATTTTATTCCTCGTGAACATATCGAAGGACGAGATATTCAAGATATTTGCATGGATATTAAAGATGTTTTTGATGAGTATTGCAACTAAAATCTACAGTCTAAGTTGAAGTGAAATAAACTTCAATTTAGACTTTTTTAAATAAATATAAAAATGTGCGTAATCATTCTAATATTGTACTATTTCTCACTTAGCGCTGGAGATTTTCTTTTTAGTCTTTTAAGTTTTCTAGTATAATAAAACTAATATTTAACACATTTTATTTAAGAAAGGAGATTAAATAATGTTAAATCCATTTGATGCTGCATATCATGACTTATGTGAAGATATATTAGCTATCGGTAAAAATAAAGATGATCGTACGCAAACAGGAACAGTTTCCAAGTTTGGACATCAGTTGCGCTTTGATTTAACCAAAGGATTCCCATTGCTAACAACAAAAAAAGTGTCTTTTAAATTGGTGGCTACAGAGTTACTGTGGTTTATTAAAGGTGATACGAATATTAGATATTTATTACAACACAATAATAATATCTGGAATGAATGGGCTTTTGAAAAATATATTAAATCCTCTGATTATCATGGGCCAGATATGACTAATTTTGGTCATCGCTCATTGGTTGATGATCATTTCAAAGCACAATATAAAGAAGAAATGACACGATTTAAAGAAAATATTCTCACCGATGATGCATTTGCTAGAAAATATGGAGATTTAGGAAATGTATACGGAAAACAATGGCGCGATTGGGTGGACCAATACGGCAATCACTTTGATCAGTTAAAGACGGTCATTGAACAGATAAAAACCCATCCTAACTCTAGACGTCATATTGTTTCAGCTTGGAATCCTGCAGAAGTTGATACAATGGCTTTACCACCATGTCATACTATGTTTCAATTTTATGTACAAAATGGCAAATTAAGTTGTCAATTATATCAGCGAAGTGCTGATATCTTTTTAGGTGTACCTTTTAACATAGCAAGTTATGCTTTATTGACCCATTTGGTGGCGAAAGAATGTGATTTAGAAGTTGGTGAATTTATCCATACATTTGGCGATGCACATATTTATTCTAATCATATAGATGCAGTTCATACACAACTGAGTCGCAGTAGTTTTGAACCACCAACCATTCGTATTAATACGGATAAATCTATTTTTGATATTAGTTATGAGGATATCGAATTGATAAATTATCAATCACATGCAGCGATTAAAGCGCCTATAGCTGTTTGATAAACAAGCATTTAACAACTAATAGTAAAGGAGTGCAATTATGACATTATCAATATTAGTAGCACATGATCAACAACGCGTGATTGGCTATAATAACGATTTACCATGGCATTTACCTAATGATTTAAAGCATGTGAAAAAATTGTCAACAGGCAATACGTTAGTCATGGGTAGAGGAACTTTTGAATCCATTGGTAAACCTCTACCTAATCGACGTAATGTTGTATTAACACATAATCAAAATTTTCAACATGATGGTGTTGATGTTATCCATTCTATTGATGAAATATATAATTTGCCAGGTCATGTATTTATTTTTGGTGGGCAAAGTCTTTTCGACAAAATGATTGATAAAGTAGATGATATGTATATTACTGTGTTAGAAGGGAAATTTAAAGGTGATACGTTCTTTCCGCCATATACTTTTGAAGAGTGGGAAGTTGCATCTTCAGAAGAAGGTGTTTTGGATGAAAAGAATACAATTCCTCATACTTTTTTACATTTAGTTAGACGTAAGAAAAATTAGAGCTAATGGCGTGGAGCCCCAATTCACAGCTCGCAAAGCTTGATGAAATGCTTTTTAGTATTTTCTCTATGCTGAAGGCATAAAGTCGATCGCTCGCTAAATATAATTTTAGAATTCAGTTTGACTTAAGCTATAAACGTCATTAATGCGTATTTGTAATATAAATCAGTTGTACTTTATAAATAATGTTAGTATGATGCTAACTAAAGTAACAACGTGAGTGTTATGTTTAAATAATTAATCCTAAGTAATAAAGATGCAAATTTGGGTTAGATTTTGTGTCACAAACATGAATAATTAGTTAAATGTTTAAAATAAATAAAAAGTGCAATAGTGAAAAATGTACTTTTGTCAGCTTATAATAACTAACAAATAGACTTTAAAATACGTAATATGCTATTCTCCATTGAAGTTATTAATGACTGAAACGTAAAGTTATAGTCTAAAATTATACGAAATATATCATTTTTTGGGGGAAGGACTTTATGAAACAACAGGTTATTGTTACCGACTCAACTTCAGATTTAACACATCAATACTTAGCAGAGCATCAAATCCATGTTGTACCGCTCAATTTAACGATTGATGGTAAATCATACGTAGACCAGGTTGATATTTCGTCGGAAGAATATATAAACAGAATTGAAGATGAGGCTGATGTTAAAACGAGCCAACCTTCTATTGGAAAATTTATCAATAAATATGAAGAATTGGGTCAACAAGGTGTTCAAATTATTAGTATACACATGTCATCTGGATTAAGTGGTACGTATCAAACAGCAGTTCAGGCCAGCCATATGGTTGAGGCTGATGTTACAGTTATTGATTCAAAATCTATTTCATTTGGTTTAGGTTATCAAATAAAATATTTATCTGAAATTATTAATAAAGGTTATAGCACTGATGAAATTGTTCAAAAAGTGAAAGATATGCAACAAAATATTAAATTATTTGTTGTTATTGGGCAGTTGAATCAACTAATTAGAGGCGGTAGAATTAGTAAAACGAAGGGCTTAATTGGTAATATTATGAAAATTAAACCAGTTGGTACGTTAGTAGATGGCAGCCTTGAAATTGTGCATAATTCAAGAACGCAAAATGCGAGTATTAAATTTTTAAAAAAAGAAATCGCAGAATTTGTTGAAAATCACAAAATAAAGTCCATTGGTATTGCACATGCTAATGTTATTGAATTTGTTGATAAAGTAAAACATCAATTTACGGAGTCATTTGACTTTGAAAATTATGATGTTAATGTAACAACACCTGTAGTTTCAACACACACAGGCCAAGGTGCTATAGGCTTGGTTGTTTTGCGAGACTAAGTGGAATATTCTGAGTTAAAACATAAATCGTAAATGTAAATTATTAATAGCTAAAAATTAGCGTGAATTATGAGATAATTAAGGAGGCAATGATATGGCATATGCAACGTTGGCTGGTGGTTGTTTTTGGTGTATGGTAAAACCTTTCACCTCATATCCTGGTATTGAAGATGTTGTTTCTGGATACAGTGGAGGGCATATTGAAAACCCTACTTATGAACAAGTTTGTACTAATCAAACAGGCCATAGAGAAGCCGTACAAATCACGTATAATCCTGATATTACATCTTTTGAGAACATATTAGATGTCTATTTTAAAACCTTTGATCCTACTGATAATAAAGGCCAATTTTTTGATCGAGGCGAAAGCTATGAACCAGCAATTTTTTATCATGATATAGCACAGAAAAAAGCTGCTGAATTAAAAATTCAACAATTAAATGAACAAGGCATCTTTAAAAAACCAGTGATTACACCAATTATTGAATACAAAAACTTTTATCCTGCCGAAACATATCACCAAGATTACTATAAAAAGAATCCACAGCATTACGAACGGTATCAACAAGGTTCGGGACGTAAAGGTTTTATAGAATCACATTGGGGAGGACAAAATGATTAAAAAGAGTAAAGATGACTTAAACGAAATGGAATATCTTGTTACACAAGAAAATGGAACAGAGCCTCCTTTTGAAAATGAATACTGGAATCATTTTGAAAAAGGGATTTATGTTGATAAAATTTCTGGGCAACCACTTTTTACATCAGAAGAAAAATTTGAATCGAGTTGTGGTTGGCCGAGCTTTTCAAAAGCTTTGAATGATGATGAAATTGTGGAATTAGTTGATAAAACATTTGGTATGGTGAGAACTGAAGTACGTTCAGAACAAGCTAATAGTCATTTAGGGCATGTTTTTAATGATGGTCCTAAAGATCAAGGCGGATTAAGATATTGTATCAATTCTGCAGCCATTCAATTTATTCCATATGACAAATTACAAGAGTTAGGCTATGGGGATTTAATCCCTCATTTTGAAAAATAGGAGTGACCTAAAATGTTTAAAAAGCTATTTGGTAAAGGCAAAGAAGTTAATAAAAATATTGAAATTTATGCACCATTAACTGGTGAATACGTAAAAATTGAGGATATTCCAGATCCTGTATTTGCACAAAAAATGATGGGTGAAGGCTTTGGTATTAATCCAACTGAAGGCGAAGTGGTTTCTCCAATCGAAGGGAAGGTTGATAACGTATTCCCAACAAAACACGCAATCGGATTAAAAGCGGATAATGGTTTAGAACTATTAGTCCACATTGGTTTAGATACAGTTCAGCTAGATGGAGAGGGCTTTGAAGTATTAGTAAGTAGCGGTGACACTGTTCAAGTTGGAGATCCTTTAGTGAAATTTAACTTAGAGTATATTAGCAATAATGCTAAGTCTGTAATATCTCCAGTTATTATTACAAATACTGATCAAACAAGCGCTATCAATATCAATGATGTCAACGCTATTGTCAAAGGTGAAACAAAAGTAGTTGATGTGACAATGAAATAATGAAAGATTATTCATTCTATCATTTTGCCTTAACAGCACGTGGACGTAAAGATGACAAAGGAAAATTAGCTGAACAAATTTTTAATGATTTATCATTTCCAAAGCATGAAAATGATTTTAATAAACTATCAGAATATATAGAAACGCAAAGTGAATTTACGATTCCAATGTATGTGTTTGACGATTTATATGAAGAATACTCTGAGTGGCTAAAATTTTAATCTAAATTTCTATAATATTTAATTATAGAGGTTGAGACGCATCGTATTTTTATGCTCCCAACCTCTACTTTTTTATTTGCGTTTATTGACGAGAAACGACATACTGATAATATCCAAAAAGCCTTAAGAAGGTCATGAGGGAATAGTTACATAGAGGGAAGTGTTAAAGTGAGTCAAGAAACTGAACATCAACAAATCGACGAAATGGATGAGCATAAAAGTGTGAAATTCAGATTTTGGAAATTTGTAGTACTACAACTCGTTATAATTTTAGCTACGATAGCAATTACAGTTTGCATTACTTTAGCTATCAGTCATAAAGTGAGTGGGCTCACAAAAGATGAGCGACAAGCGATGAATAAAATTCAATTTGTATATAAGACATTAAACAATGATTATTATAAAAAACAAAGTCCTAATAAATTAACTGAAGCTGCAATTGACGGTATGGTCAAAGAGTTGAAAGATCCATATTCTGAATATATGACTAAAGAAAAAACAGAGTCATTTAATGAGGGAGTTTCTGGTGATTTTGTTGGTATCGGTGCTGAAATGCAGCAAAAAAACAATCAGATTATGGTAACAAGTCCAATGAAATCATCTCCGGCTGAGAAAGCAGGTTTACGACCTAAAGATATAGTAACTAAAGTTAATGGTAAATCTGTTGAAAAGCAAAGATTAGATCAAGTAGTGAAAATGGTTAGAGGTAAAAGAGGCACAACTGTAACTTTAACGATCAAACGCGGTTCTGAAGAAAAAGACATAAAAATTAAACGAGATAAAATTCATGTTAAGAGTGTGGAATATAAGAAAAAAGGACAAATTGGAGTTATTACCATAAATCGCTTCCAAGAAAACACTTCTGGAGAATTAAAATCAGCAATTTTAGATGCACATAAACAAGGTGTACACAATGTCATATTGGATTTACGAAATAATCCAGGTGGCTTATTAGATGAAGCCGTGAAAATGGCGAATATTTTTATAGATAAAGGTAAACCCGTAGTTAAATTAGAAAAAGGAAATGACAAAGAAACAATCGATACTTCAAATGACTCATTAAAAGAAGCGAAAGATATGAAATTTTCGATTTTAGTGAATGAAGGTTCGGCAAGTGCATCTGAAGTATTTACTGGCGCATTAAAAGATTATGGTATAGCTAAGGTATATGGCTCAAAAACATTTGGTAAAGGGATTGTTCAAACAACAAAAGAATTTAAAGATGGTTCTTTACTAAAATATACACAAATGAAGTGGTTAACACCTAAGGACCATTATATTCATGGTAAAGGTATTCAACCAGATATCAAATTAGATACGCCTAAATACCAATCATTAAGTGTTATTCCGAATGATACAAGCTATCATAAAGGAGACAATAATAAACATGTGAAAGCTATGAAGATTGGTCTAACAGCATTAGGATATAAAGTAGATAATGAATCTAAAGACTTTGACGACAACTTAGAACAAGCAATTAAAGCATTTCAACAAGATAATAACTTAACTGTAAATGGACAATTTGATAAGGAAACAAATGATAAGTTCACAGTACAATTGGTTGAAAAAGCAAATAAAGAAGACAAAGTTCTAAATGAACTTTTAAAAAAATTAAAATAAAGAGGTGTTCTTAACATGATTAGATTAGCAATTAAGAATGATTTGCCATACATTGAAGCATTAGTAGAAACTGCCAAAGAAATAATGAAAGAATTTAATAATAATCAATGGGATGACAAATATCCTGCACGAGAACACTTTGAAGAAGATATTGCGAATCAAACATTATATGTACTAGAGGACAATGATGAAATCCAAGGCTTTATTGTTGTCGACCAACAACAATCAGAATGGTATGATAAACTTGACTGGCCAGTTAAACGGGAAGGCGCATATGTTATTCATCGCTTAGCTGGAAATCCTGAATATAAAGGCGCTGCAACTGAATTATTTAAATTTGCTGTTAATTTAGCAACAGATCACGGTATACATGTTATTTTGACAGATACATTTGCATTGAATAAACCTGCACAAGGTTTATTTGAAAAATTTGGTTTTACAAAAGTTGGAGAAGCTGAAATCGACTATCATCCATTTGATAGAGGTGCGCCATTTTATGCCTATTATAAAAACATTTAAGAATAGAGGTTATAATTATGACTAAAATTGCATTTACAGGAGGCGGAACAGTGGGTCATGTATCAGTAAACTTAAGTTTGATACCCACTGCGTTAAATCATGGATATAGTGCATTTTATATTGGTTCAAAAGCAGGAATTGAGAAAGAAATGATAGAATCTCAATTACCTGATATTGAATACCATGCTATTTCAAGTGGTAAATTACGTCGCTATATTTCTGTTGAAAATGCTAAAGATATTTTTAAAGTGGTAAAGGGAATATGGGATGCTCGCCGCATACTTAAAAAAGAAAAACCTGATTTGTTGTTTTCTAAAGGCGGATTTGTCTCAGTTCCAGTGGTTATTGCTGCTCGTACTTTAAACATACCCACTATTATTCATGAGTCTGATTTAACACCAGGATTAGCGAATAAAATTAGTCTAAAATTTGCGAAAAAGATTTATACAACATTTGAAGATACACTGAACTACTTACCAAAATCAAAGGCTGATTTTATTGGTGCAACCATACGTGAAGATTTAAAGCATGGTCATGCTTCAAGAGGGTATGAATTAACTCAATTTGATAAAGATAAAAAAGTCTTATTAGTAATGGGAGGTAGTCTAGGAAGTAAAAAATTAAATAGTGTTATTCGTGAAAATTTAGAGGCACTGCTCGAAGATTACCAAATTATCCATCTAACAGGTAAAGGACTTATTGATGGCTCGATTCAAAAAGAAGGTTACATACAATATGAATTTGTGAAAGAAGAATTGACGGATCTGTTAGCTATTACAGATACTGTAGTTAGTCGAGCTGGATCAAATGCAATATACGAATTTTTAACGCTGCGACTGCCAATGTTATTAATTCCTTTAGGTTTAGACCAATCACGTGGTGACCAGATTGATAATGCAAAATATTTCGAATCAAAAGGTTACGGGCGTGTCGTTTTAGAAGAAGAACTATCATCAACTAAGCTATTAGAGCAGCTAGGAGATATTGAAGCATCACGAGATAGTATAATGAATCATATGTCAGACTATCAAGAAAGTTATACCAAAGAAGATTTATTAAATAAAATCATCGATGATGCACTCAGTCATTAAGAGGGGGAAATTTTGTGAACCGCACGAAGCGCATTTCATTGCTCATTATTTTTACATTAGTGTTTGGAATAATAGCTTTCTTTCATGAGTCTCGTTTGGGAAAGTGGATTGATAATGAGGTTTACGAATTTATTTATGCTTCAGAAAGTTTTATCACGACATCTATATTATTAGGTGCAACCAAAATTGGTGAAGTGTGGGCCATGTTGTCACTTTCTCTAATGCTGATTGCCTATCTCATGCTTAAACGTTGTAAAATAGAAGCACTCTTTTTTGTACTAGTTATGGGACTATCAAGTATACTCAATCCGGTGTTAAAAAATATATTTGACCGTGAAAGACCAACTTTATTGCGATTAATTGATATCACTGGATTTAGTTTTCCAAGTGGACATGCTATGGGTTCGACCGCATTCTTTGGAAGCGTGATGTTTATTATTAACCGTAAAATGTCTGGCGCTGATAAAGGTATTATTATTGGCTTATGTGCATTAATGATTTTGATGGTATCCATCTCTAGAGTTTATTTAGGAGTTCATTATCCTACAGATATTGTTGCCGGTATCATTGGTGGGGTATTTTGTATTGTTTTATCAACGCTAATTTTAAGAAAAAAACTCTATAACATTACAAATTAAAAAATCAATGCAAGTTAAATCATTAACTATCATTTTAAATAGCCAAAACTAATCAGCCAGGACAAAATATCTTTGACTGGGGCCCCAACAGAGAGAATTTCGAGAAGAAATTCAACAAGCAAAGCAGGTTGGGGTACCTAAAGCTATCCCCTTAGCAAGTGAGCCAACAATATAAAGTATTCAATATAAAGAAGCACAAAGATGATTTATTTCACATCACCTTTGTGCTATTTTTTGGAATTTATATTCCAATTTTTTCTTAACATTCCGAGTTATACGATTAGGAATGTCAGTGTCAAAATATAGATTAAAAGCAGCTACCATTAGGGAGCTGCTTTTATGTACACGTTTAGCGTTATTGTAAGCTTTACGTTAGTCTTTTAAGGGCATATAAAAGGGGAATTCGAAAATGATCAATCCATAAGAACGAATATGTGGGGGGAGTTCTATTTGGTATTGATAATCATTTTCAATTATTATTATACATCATTGATAATGATTGTCAATTAGAAAACTGAAATTTTTATGATAAATTTTTGAAAGTTAATCATAAATCTTAGACTATGGTTGGTGGTTAAATATTTTGTATTATAATAAAATAGAAAAGTCAGGTAGTGAAATAAAGAGTGTAATGCAAAAGAGGTGGAGAAATGGCAAATATTTTAATTGTCGAAGATGAACAAAATTTAGCTCGTTTTCTAGAGCTGGAATTAACGCATGAAAATTATAAAGTGGACATAGAGAATGATGGGCAAAGTGGTTTAGATAAAGCGTTAACCAAAACATATGACTTGATTATATTAGATATAATGTTGCCTCATATTAATGGTTTAGAAATCTGTAGAAGAATTCGTCAGCAATACACGACACCCATAATTATTATTACAGCAAAGAGTGAAACGATGGATAAAGTAACTGGCTTGGATTATGGGGCAGATGATTATATTGTAAAACCATTTGAAATTGAAGAATTATTTGCTCGAATACGAGCGATTTTACGCAGACAACCCCAGAAAGATGTTATCGATATTAATGGTATTATTATTGATAAAAATGCTTTTGAAGTAACCGTGGACGGGACACAACTAGATTTAACTAAAACAGAATATGATCTTTTGTATGTTCTTGCAGAAAATAGGAATCATGTCTTGCAACGCGAACAAATACTTGATCATGTATGGGGATATGATAGTGAAGTTGAAACGAATGTTGTAGATGTTTACATCAGATATTTAAGAAATAAGTTAAAGCCTTTTAATAAAGAAAGAACGATTGAAACAGTCCGAGGCGTAGGATATGTGATACGATGATAAAACAACGTAAACTAAAATATAAATGGATGATTATTACAACTTTGATTATGTTCTTAACAATCTTGTTATTCTGTCTAGTGATTATCTTTTTCTTGAAAGATACCTTAAAAGATGGTGAATTAGATGAAGCTGAAAGAAGCTCAAAAGATATAGCTAATTTATTGGAGTCTAAACCTATTGATACAATTTCTCCATTAGACATTAGTGCATCGCTGGAGAATTTTCAAGAAGTATTAATCTATGATCATAATGGAAAAAAACTATTTCAAACTGCGAACAATAATGCTACACACTTTTATCCTGCTTTCGATAAGGATAATCATGACCGCATAAAAATTATGAGCAGAAATGGTGAAGACTATATTGTGTTGACTGAAACAATTGATACGCCAAGCTTTCATGGTTATACAGTATTAGTGCATTCCCTACAAAAATTTAATAATACTGTAGGTTCAATATATGTTGTTGCTTTAGTATTTTGTATTATTGCAACTATCATTACAGCAGGCATTAGTTACATATTTTCATCACAAATCACAAAACCAATTGTGACTATGTCAAACAAAATGATTCAAATCCGGCGTGATGGTTTTCAGAAAAAATTAGAATTAACAACTAATTATGAAGAAACAGACAACCTTATTGATACATTTAATGATATGATGCTACAAATCGAAGAGTCATTTAATCAACAGCGGCAATTTGTAGAAGATGCTTCGCATGAATTGCGTACACCACTTCAAATTATTCAAGGCCATCTTAATTTAATTCAGCGCTGGGGTAAAAAAGATCCAGCAGTGTTAGAAGAATCACTCAACATTTCCATTGAGGAAATGAATCGAATTACAAAGTTAGTTGAAGAGTTGTTGTTATTGTCAAAAGATAATGTTACACATTCAGCCAATGAACATGAACCAGTTGATATAAACATAGAAATAAGAACGCGTATTAAATCTTTAGAGCAATTGCATCCTGATTACAACTTTGAACTTAATTTATCACCCAAACAATTACTTCTATATATGAACCGTCATCAATTTGAACAATTATTGCTTATTTTTTTAGATAACGCTATGAAGTATGATACAAAGCGTAAGAAAATTAAAGTTGAAACACAATTACGCAATAAATTAATTACCATTAAAATCACGGATCATGGTCAAGGTATACCAAAAGCAGATCAAGAATTCATATTTGACCGTTTTTACCGTGTTGATAAATCTCGTGCCCGTAGTCAAGGTGGAAATGGGTTGGGGTTGTCTATTGCTGAAAAATTAGCGACTGCAAATGGTGGATATATCACTGTTGATAGTGAAGTTAACCAATATACTACATTTACTATTCAATTTGAAAAAGACGCCAACCTTGCATAACCGTATAAGAAATGGTGAATTATGCATTTTCTTTATTTATAAACAATAAAATTAAATGCCTGAAAAGGTTAGCAGAATCACATTTTGAATGGGTTCTGCTTTTTATTTTTTAATCCATATATGTACTTTATCAATGCATAAATTAATGCTATTATTAACGTGTAAGCGTTTAACTATTATGTGGAGGGTATCATATGACAAAGGATAAGACAGATGTTACAGAAGCACCTGTAAACTTTGGCGCAAATCTTGGTTTAATGCTGGATTTGTATGATGATTATTTGCAAGATCCATCATCTGTGCCTGATGATTTACAAGTGTTATTCGGAACAATAAAAAATGGTGAAGCTCATACTATAGCTCAGCCAGCCACAGATGGGAGTGGTGACTTAACGGATGATAGCACAATTAAGCGAGTAATGCGCTTGATTGATAATATTAGGCAGTATGGCCATTTATTAGCAGATATATATCCGATAAATCCTCCTAAAAGAACACATTTACCTAAATTAACAATCGAGGATTTTAATTTAGATAAACAAACTCTAGAAGGTATAACAGCAGGCATTGTTTCAGATCATTTTAAAGATATATATGATAATGCCTATGAAGCAATTAAACGTATGGAACAACGTTATAAGGGGCCAATTGCTTTTGAATACAATCATATAAATAATAATAAAGAACGTACGTGGCTAAAACGTCGAATTGAAACGCCGTATAAAGCTACATTAAATCATGATCAAAAAAGGCATTTATTTAATACTCTCGCACACGTTGAAGGTTTTGAAAAATATTTGCATAAAAACTTTGTTGGTGCAAAACGATTTTCTATTGAAGGCGTGGATACATTAGTGCCCATGTTGCAGCATACATTGAGACGAGCGGCTGAAGAAGAAATTCAGAATATTCAAATTGGCATGGCACATCGAGGTAGATTAAATGTTTTAACACATGTGCTGGAAAAGCCATATGAAATGATGATATCGGAGTTTATGCATACTGATCCAATGAAGTTCTTACCTGAAGATGGTAGCTTAGAATTAACTGCTGGATGGACAAGTGATGTGAAATATCATTTAGGCGGAGTCAAAACAACGGATACGTATGGTATTCAGCAACGTATTTCATTAGCGAATAATCCAAGTCATTTAGAAATTGTAGCACCGGTAGTTATTGGAAAAACGAGAGCAGCACAAGATAACACACATGGCGTAGGAAAACCTACGACAGACTATCATCAATCTATGCCTATTATTATTCATGGTGATGCTGCTTACCCAGGTCAAGGTATTAACTTTGAAACAATGAACTTAAGCAATCTTCACGGTTATTCCACTGGTGGCACATTGCACATTATTACAAATAATAGAATTGGCTTTACAACAGAACCGATTGATGGACGATCTACAACATATTCAAGTGACGTAGCGAAAGGTTATGACGTTCCTATTTTACATGTTAATGCGGACGATGTGGAAGCAACTATTGAAGCTATTGATATTGCGCTTGAATTTAGAAAGGAATTTCATAAAGACGTTGTTATTGATTTAGTCGGTTATCGTCGCTACGGACATAATGAAATGGACGAACCATCAATTACGAATCCAGTGCCTTATCATAATATTCGTCAGCATGACTCAGTGGAATTATTATATGGCAAACAATTAATTGATGAAGGTGTTATCTCTGAAGATTATATGAATGAAACAATTGAACGTGTGCATAAAGAGATGCGTGCAGCACAAGATAAGATCGATAAAACAGATAAAATGGATGACCCTGAAATGGCTAGACCAAGTGCACTACAAGCGCCATTAGAAAGTAAAACAGCATCATTTTCAGTTGAAAAGTTAAAAGAAATCAACGATGCGATGTTATCTTATCCAGAGGGATTTCATATATTAAAAAAATTAAATAAAGTATTAGAAAAGCGTCGAGAACCATTTGAGAAAGAGGAAGGATTAGTTGATTGGGCTCAAGCAGAGCAACTTGCATTTGCGACAATACTGCAAGATGGGACTTCAATACGTTTAACTGGACAAGATAGTGAGCGTGGTACGTTCAGTCATCGCCATGCTGTATTACATGATGAAGAAACTGGAGACACATACACGCCATTACATCATGTGCCACATCAAAAGGCGACGTTTGAAGTCCATAATTCGCCACTTTCTGAAGCAGCAGTAGTTGGATTTGAATATGGCTATAATGTTGAAAATAAAGAAAGTTTTAATATTTGGGAAGCACAATATGGAGACTTTTCAAACATGGCACAAATGATGTTTGATAATTTTATGTCAAGCGCACGAGCAAAGTGGGGAGAACGAAGTGGCCTAACATTATTTTTACCACATGCTTTTGAAGGACAAGGACCAGAACATTCATCAGCACGGCTAGAACGTTTTTTACAATTAGCTGCAGAAAATAATAGCACTGTCGTTAACCTATCAAGCGCAAGTAATTATTTCCATTTATTACGTGCTCAAGCAGCAAGCTTAGGAACACAAGCCATGAGACCATTGGTTGTAATGTCACCAAAAAGTTTATTGCGCAATAAAACAGTAGCACAACCTATTGATAAATTTACTGAAGGGCAGTTCCAACCAATTCTTACCGAGACTTATAATCCTAAAAAAGTGAAAAAAGTTGTACTGGCTTCTGGAAAAATGTTTGTCGATTTGAAAGAATATTTGGTTAAGAATCCAGATGAACAAATATTATTAATTGCTGTTGAACGTTTATATCCATTCCCAGAAGATGAGATAAAGGCAATATTTGATACATTACCGCATATCGAAAGTGTATGTTGGGTACAAGAAGAACCTCAAAATCAAGGTGCATGGTTATATGCATATCCACATCTTAAATCTATCACACCAGAACAAATTAATTTAAGCTATCATGGAAGAATTAAACGCGCAGCTCCGGCTGAAGGTGATGGTGAAATTCATAAACTTGTGCAAAGTAACATTATTAAAAGTGTCTTAAAACGAAACTAGGGGGAAATTATTTATGCCAGAGGTTAAAGTTCCGGAATTAGCAGAATCAATTACAGAGGGGACCATTGCAGAATGGCTTAAAAATGTTGGCGATTCTGTTGAAAAAGGAGAAGCAATTTTAGAATTAGAAACAGATAAAGTTAATGTGGAAGTTGTATCAGAAGATGCAGGTGTGATTCAAGAACAACTTGCTAATGAAGGTGATACTGTTGAAGTAGGACAAGCCATTGCCATTGTTGGAGAAGGTAGTGCTGAAGCGAAATCAGCAGAAGCTTCAAAATCTGACGGTAAGGCTGAATCTAAAGGTGAGTCGGAGTCAGAAACAACTACAAATACAGCTAACGAAGACACAACTCGTGATCATGAACAGCGACAAGATGAAGCTGAAAAAGCAGATCGTTCTGACGAAGTAAAAAAACATACTCAACGTGTAAATGCCACACCTTCAGCACGTCGTCATGCTTTAAAACAAGGTGTAGACCTTGCTGAAGTAGCAGGTAAATCTAATGATGTCGTAAGAAAAGAAGATATTGATCAACGTCAACAACAGTCATCAAATAAAAAAGCAGAAACGGCACAAAGAAAAGCGCCAGAAACATCATCATCTTCGACACCAAACAAACCAGTTATTCGTGAAAAAATGTCTCGTCGTAAGAAAACAGCAGCTAATAAATTGCTTGAAGTATCAAATAATACAGCAATGTTAACGACATTTAATGAAGTTGATATGACGAATGTGATGGAATTACGTAAACGTAAAAAAGAAAAATTTATGCAAGATCATGATGGTACAAAATTAGGATTTATGTCATTCTTCACAAAAGCAGCAGTAGCCGCGTTGAAAAAATATCCAGAAGTCAATGCTGAAATTGATGGAGATGACATGATCAAGAAACAATATTATGATATTGGTATAGCTGTATCAACAGATGATGGTTTATTAGTTCCATTTGTAAGGGACTGTGATAAGAAGAATTTTGCAGAAATCGAACAAGAAATTGCTAATTTAGCAGTTAAAGCGCGTGATAAAAAATTAGGCTTAGACGACATGGTAAATGGATCATTTACAATTACTAACGGTGGTATCTTCGGTTCAATGATGAGTACGCCAATCATCAATGGTAGTCAAGCAGCAATATTAGGTATGCATTCAATTATGACACGTCCAATTGCAATTGATAAAGATACAATTGAAAATCGACCAATGATGTATATTGCTTTAAGCTATGATCACAGAATTATTGATGGTAAAGAAGCAGTAGGTTTCTTGAAAACAATTAAAGATCTCATTGAAAATCCAGAAGATTTATTATTAGAATCATAATTACGCATTAACTAATATGATATATCTTTATAAGAGCAGGTTTGTCATTTGATGGCCTGCTCTATTTATTTTTATTACTAATTTAAAATATAAAGATTAGTTATAAATGTAATTGAATCGTTATCTTGCATGAATAGTGTTAGTTCTTTTAAAATGAAACAGCTCAAAATAATTTGCTGGTTGGGGAGAAGCGAAAAAATGAATGGCGTACTTCAGAACCTCATCATATAAATCATTTAAGAAATAAGTTATAATGACAATGAAATGAATAAAATAGGGGTGTCTTTTATGAGCGGACTGAGAAGTGTCACGATTGGGACAAGTGATATGATGAGTACAAAGGCTTTATTTAAAGATATAGTTGGTATGAATATTGTTGATAAAAACAACGCATTGCGCTTTGGCGATGCAAATTTAAGTCCAGGTACACGATTACATTTTGTTGAAGTACCGCATAGTGATTATCGTAATCAACATATTGCTAGTGTTGGATTTCGTACACCTACTGATGAAGGTTTGATAGAATATCAGGAAATATTTAAGAGCCATAATATTACTTTTGGTGATATGTCTGAATTAAATGGACATAAACATTTTAATTTTATGGATAAAAACCAACAAATTTTTGATATTTATTCAAATGAACATAATGTTGGTATTCAATTAGGTATGCCTGATTTTGATAGCTCAGTTAATCCTTTGCATCAGGTTCAAGGGTTAGGGCCGGTAATCCTTCAAGTGAATGAGTTATCTGTGACGGCATCATTGCTTACACATGTCTTTGGATTGCATCATTTTGCAGAATATGAGTCTTCAGAATTCGAAGATAAAAAAATCCAAGTATTTAAAATTGGAGATGGTGGTTTAGGTGGAGAAATACATTTATATCAAGCAGAACCACAAATCGAAATGACTGAAGAGGGTGTTGTAGAACAAGTAGAATTTGCTACTCAAGATGTACACCAATTTAATCAAGCTTTGTCTGATCTTAAAGAAATAGGGGTACCTTATCAAACACTAAATCAAGGTGATGTTAAATCGATACGCATCACTGAAAATAGTGGTATTTCATTTATTTATACATTAGAAAATTAAAATTTATATAAATTGTACAAAGGAAGGTCATGTAATATGCTACACGAAACATGGAAAACAAAAACACCAATTAAACAAGTTGAAGTGGTTAATACAGATGCTAAAAAATTTACAGTATCCGATATGTTAACTATAGGACAACGATATGATGTTATTAATGAAACAGAAGAATATTATCAAATTATTGATAATTCTGGATTAGTTGGTGGTTATTATAAAACGTACTTTAAAGAAGTATAGAAAATAAGTTTAATGTGATTGTACAATAACTTAATAATAAATATAGGATCTAGGCTGAGTACAGTGATAATTGTTCCTTTCCTAGGTCTTATTTTCATTTAATTAACTAAAGGAGTTCATAAATTAATGGTACAAAATCAATATAAAAATTCAGATGAATCGGTTTTTAATGATGCGAAGGCGCTATTTGAATTGAATAAAAATATTTTATTAAAAGGCCCTACAGGATCTGGTAAAACAAAATTAGCAGAAACTTTAAGTGAAGTCGTCCATATTCCAATGCACCAAGTAAACTGTTCTGTTGATTTAGATGCAGAGAGCTTATTGGGGTTCAAAACGATTAAAACAAATGACCAAGGTGATCAGGAAATTGTTTTCATTGACGGACCAGTCATTCGTGCTATGAAAGAAGGTCATATTTTATATATTGATGAAATCAATATGGCCAAACCCGAAACATTGCCAATATTAAATGGTGTACTTGATTACCGACGCAAATTAACAAATCCCTTTACTGGTGAAGTAATTGAAGCAGCTCCTGGATTTAATGTTATTGCAGCGATAAATGAAGGATATGTAGGGACATTACCAATGAATGAAGCGCTTAAAAATCGTTTTGTTGTTATTCAAGTAGACTATATTGATGGAGACATATTAAGCAATGTGATTAAAGAGCAAAGTCGTTTGCAAGACGATAAAATTATTGCGCAAATCATCAAATTTAATGAAGACTTAAGAACCATGTCAAAACAAGGCCAAATTTCTGAAGAAGCAGCTAGTATACGTGCTTTAATAGATTTAAGTGATTTAATTACAGTTATGCCTATTGAACGTGCCATACAGCGAACAATTATCGATAAACTAGAAGATGAACGTGAACAACAGGCAATTAAAAATGCAATCGAATTAAACTTTTAGAAAGGGATAGTTGATTATGAGCGATCGTTTTATAAAATTTAATGATGAGCAACTAGATGCTAAACAAGTGATGATGTTGCAAGATTTAGCACGCTTGCTCTTAAAAAACGAACAGACAACCGTTAAAATTCAAAAATTCCCTTATTATGATCCAATGAATAATACATTGATTACAAGCTGGTTTTGGTCTCATCGACCTAAACAAATTGAACGTGCAGGTTTAAAAACAGACGTCATGCTCGCAGCTTACGGTTACAAATTGATGGACGAAAAAATAGTTAATGAGGTTATTCACGACAAAGCATTTAAACATCCTAAATTTTATCAGCAAATTTTTCGATTATTAGAAGATTCACGAGTATTTAATCATATACGTAACGATCGACCTAGTACTGCTAAGATTATAGATTTACGTCTGCAAACGCGTTTGTCTTATACTGAATCACAAATTAAATTTTATAAGACTAAAACCGTGTATACAGATTTGCTATTTTTATATTTAGAACGCGCATTTTTAACTCAAAATTTCTTTGAGATTCCAACAATTCATGCACAAATAGATGATATATTAAATCATATGTTCCAATATTTGCCTAACTTCTTCCAAAATAGATCTTCTGAAGATAATATGTACCTCGCACAACGTATTATGTTTCAAGTGGATGATATACTAAAGGAAGATATGCTGAATGAATATTATCATTTACCTAAAAAGGTATATGAAGCAATACAAGAAATGACATTTGAAGAGTTAAAACGTACTGATGCAGCTAATGTAGATGGACATGATAATACAAATGAAGAAACCGATTCTGAGTCTGCTGAAGCCGATACAAATGCGGAAGATAGTAAGTCAGAAGGTGGCGCTTATCTAGAAATGGAACTTCACGAAGGCGAAAACAGTGATGTCATGAGTGACAATGATACAGCACGTGAAGGAGATTCATCTGACGATATGACAGATATGATGACTAAAAAAGGACGTGGCTCTGAAAGTACGCTGGATAACCAAGAAGGTGGTGCCATTGGTCAAAATGCTTCGTTTGCACTAAAAGGTATCAATGAAAATGTTGAAATTAAATGGCAAATTCCTGATATCTTACCAGAATATTTGATGCAGTATCAAACCGTTAAATCAGATGTCCAATTTGAAACAAAAGATTTAATACAAATTATTAAAAAAACAATTGAGCGTGAGCATCAAGATGAGCGTCACAATTTAACTAAGGGACGTTTGCAGCGAAATTTAACCAATTGGTTCATAGATGATCAATATAAATTATTCTACAAGAAGCAGGACTTGAGTAAGTCATTTGATGCAACTTTTACACTACTTGTAGATGCTTCAGCAAGCATGTTTGACAAGATGGAAGAAACAATAAAAGGTGTCGTCTTGTTCCATGAAACATTAAAATCGTTGAATGTAAAACATGAGATATTAGCATTTAACGAAGATGCTTTTGATTCGGATGAAACACGTCAACCTAATATTATAGATGAAATTATCAACTATGATTATTCTACATTAGAACGTAGTGCACCTCGCATTATGTCACTCCATCCACAAGATGATAATAGGGATGGCGTAGCTATTAGAATTGGTAGTGAACGATTATTGAGACGTAGTCATAACCAACGATTTTTAATTGTCTTTTCAGATGGTGAACCATCTGCATATAATTATAGTCAAGATGGTATCTTAGATACTTATGAAGCTGTTGAGATGTCAAGAAAATACGGTATTGAAGTATTTAATGTCTTTTTAAGTCAAGATCCAATTACTGAAGAGATAGAACAAACAATTCATAATATTTATGGTCAATATGCCATCTTTGTTGAAGGTGTAGAAAATTTACCGAGTCACTTGTCACCACTATTAAAAAAACTACTGTTAAAATCCCTATAAATTAATGTTATTCAATAAGTAATATTAATTTGATTTTTAAATTTTCTGAAATTAACTAGACTTTTAAATCCTTTTTATGCTAGAATTTAAATTATTGCAATTTTACAGATAAAAAGGAGCAGTAGCATGAATAAGAATACTTGGATAATCGGTTTCACTTTATTTGCTATGTTTTTTGGAGCAGGAAATCTGATATTTCCACCTAATCTTGGACAAGATAGTGGCCGCTTTTTTTGGCCAGCAATCATCGCTTTTTCATTAACAGGAATCGGTTTACCTTTATTAGGTGTCATGGTAGGTGCTCTTGATAAAAATGGATACATTGGCTCATTTAATAAAATTTCACCTAAATTTTCAGTAGTATTTCTTGTTATCATTTATTTAACTATTGGACCGTTATTTGCAATTCCTAGAACTGCATCGACAGCATTTGAGATGACAATTACACCAATTGCACATACGAATGGTAACGTAGCATTATTAATTTTCACATTAATCTATTTTCTAATAGTTTTATATCTGTGTATCAATCCGAATAAAATGGTTGAACGTATAGGCTCATTGTTAACACCATTGTTATTAATTACAATTTTAGCAATGATAGTTAAAGGATTTATAGACTTTGGAAGCAATCCGCCGTCTCATGGTAATTTAGATTTATATCAATCTCATTTTGGTGCTTTTACAAAAGGCTTTACGGAAGGTTATTTAACGATGGATGCGATAGCAGCAATTGCATTTTCAATGATTGTTGTCAATGCTGTTAAACTAACAGGGGTAAACCATGCTGATCAAATTTTTAAGCAAACTGCATTAGCTGGTCTAATTGCTGCAAGTGCTTTAGTATTTATCTACATTTCTTTAGGATTTTTAGGTAATCGTATGGCTATCTCGCAGGACAAGTTAGATTTATTAGTTTCTCATAATCAAAATGTAGGAACATATCTGCTTACATTGATTGCTTCAACAGGTTTTGGATTATTGGGGAAATATTTATTGGGAATAATTGTGGCTTTGGCATGTTTAACGACAGCTTGTGGTTTGATAGTGGCTGTAAGTCAGTATTTTAATAGTATTTTGCCAAAAATTCCATATAAAATGTATGTTGTTTTCTTTACGTTTGTGAGTTTTCTATTGGCAAATTTGGGATTAAACAACGTTATAGCAATGTCAGTACCTGTACTAAGTATCATCTATCCAGTTGCTATTACAGTAGTGCTACTTATATTATTAGCACGTTTTATACCAACAAAACGAATTGCCCAACAAATACCTATTGTTGTAGTTAGTATTGTATCAGTGCTAAGTGTGATGAGTACGAGTGGTTGGATAAAAATGCCATTCATTGCGCATTTACCTTTAAAACAATATTCATTAGAATGGCTACCTATCGCAGTGATAGCTACTGTAATAGGTTATATCGTGTCAATATTTATTAAGCAAGAACATATTATATATCAGAAAGAATAAATAAATGCGCTAGGGTTATCTGCTCCTAGCGCATTTATTTAATATTCGGTTGAATTTATTTATTGTGTCGCATATTGTTTAAATGTGTCTTTAGTTCAGTTTCAAGTTGATTAAGTTCTTTTTCGGCTTGCTGACGTTTTTGTCGGCCTTGTTGTTGAATTTCAAGTGTTTGTTCTATCGTTTGAATAATATCACTTTGAGTTGCTTTAAGTGTGTCTAAGTCTACAATACCACGTTCATTTTCGGTTGCTGTTTCAAGCGCATTTTGTTTTAACATTGATGCATTTTGTGTAAGTAGATCATTTGTAGTATCGGTAACGGCACGTTGTGATCTAACAGCGTGTCTTTGTCTTAATAGTGTCAGTGCAATAGCCATTTGGTTTTTCCAAAGGGGGATACTAGTTAAAATAGAACTTTGAATTTTCTCAGCTAAAGCTTGGTTAACATTTTGAATCATTCGAATTTGAGGTGCAGTTTGTAGTGCAATTTGACGTGAGAGTTGTAAATCATAAATTCTTTTGTCTAATCGGTCAACGAATTGTTCCATATCGGCGATATCTTGAATAGCCATTTGATTGTTATTTTGTTGTGTATGTTCGCGCATACGAGGCAATGTCTCTGTTTGTATTGCTTCTTTCTTTTGTTGAGCTGCTAAAATATATAATGAAATGTCATCAAAGTAATTTTTATTTAATTCATAAAGTTCGTCTAATAACGCAATATCACGTGATAAATGATCTTTGTGTTGATTCAATTGGATAGTAATACGGTCAATTTGTGAACTGACAGATTGCATTCTAGAAAACATTTCATTTATAGAAGCTTTTGTGCGTCTAAATAATCGTTTCAATTTAGATTGCTTCTCAGGACTCAAATCATCCGGGTTAACTGCTTTTAATTTCGACATTAATTGATTTAGAGTATCGCCTACAGGGCCAACATCTTTACTTTTTACTTCATCTAACATATGATGAGAAAATTGAGACATCTTTTGTTGTAAATTTGCACCAAAAGCTAGTAGACTTTCATTGTCTAATGGTTTAATCGTTTCACATATTTCTTCAATTCTACGAGTTTCTTCAGGTGTTAGCTTTTGGATTTGTGAGTTATTCTCTTTATTTGGAGAATGAGAAGTTTGACCATTGATATATTCGTCTAGAGGATGTGACTTAAAAGATTGTTTCTCATTGCTCATTTCGTTATTCACTCCAGTGCTAGTTTATAATCGCTTTCGTTGCTGTTCGATTTTATTTAGTTCTATCTCAGTATCTAGTCGTTCATAGTCTTCTTCATTTAGTCGCTTCAAATCGGCAATAAGTGTGCGTTTAATTTCATCCAATGTAATACGCGTTTGCTGTAGTTTTTGTTTTTCTGCTTTCGATTTTTTAGGCATTCGTGCTAAGTGAGTATAAGATTCCACAAGATTTAAAGCGTTGTCTATGTGTGAATAAAAAAAGCTTTCCACCTTAAAAAACATACGTGGTCGTTGTTTTACGCTAAAATGTATGGACTTTGCAATACGATAAATATCATTTATTTGTCTAAAATCTTGTATAGATCTAATATTGATAAAGGATTTTATAATACTTCGGATTTTTTTGTGAGAAATACTTAATTGCTGTCTGACAAAACGATAGTCTCTTCTTGATAAGCCAATATCAATTAAATATTTGCGAGAGGTAAGACGCTGTGTCGGTAGGTAGGAAACAAAAAACATCGATAACCCAATTAAAGCATCTAACAGAAAAGAAATATCTAATACGAAAATACTCACAATACATGATATTATCGCGATTGGCGTGCCCACTAGAACACCGAAAATTCGAGAAATAGTGTACCTCACGGTCATCTTCCTTTGTTAAATAGTTTTAAATTCTTTAAGTTGGTTATCAATTTCAAGTGTTTCGATTTCATAGTCATCAACATGTGATGCACCTGTTGTTACACTTGCAATAAACTGATTTAATTGTTCTTCATTCCCTTGAGCATATATATCTACATAATCTTCAATATTTTGTACTGTCCCAGTTATTTTGAATTTATGTGCAATTCTTTGCGTATAAAATCTAAAGCCCACGCCTTGTACGATACCATAGATCTTAATATGTTTGCGTTGCATAACATCACCCCTTGTTTATATTATACGAACTTTTAAACTAAAAACCTAATAATTGCTACAGCTATCGCAAAGGGCATCCGTCAAAAGTATGAGTCGGAATGCTTGAATTTATAAACTAAAAAGCTAAAATATTGATTATAGGTATAGCATTCAGGGGGGAAACTTAAATGTGGACAGTGGCAAAAATAAGGGCTGATTATGAGGGCTGGTGGCTATTTAGTGACTGGACTGATAAAATTGTGAAACAAAGTTCATTTTCGACATACACTGAAATGCTTGATGCTTATAAAGCACTTATTAAACAAAGTAAAAAAGACTATGATAACTATGTTGTAGGTAAGTTTAATATACATGCTTTTTATAACAATTGTGATATGAATTATTGTGAAGATTGTGAAGAGGACTTACAAATATTTTATAGCTTTATTGTATTAAATAATAATGAGGTTTATTTAAATATGCCAAAATTTGAATAAACAATAGTTTTCTACATTTATATTGCATTTTGGCGTAATCTAACATATAATAACAACTAAGCAGTAGTTTTATTCCATATTGCAAAGAATATCTGAAGTTTTATACATAATTATTAATTAGTTATACATAATACATACATGTATTTTTTGTAATATGCGAATAACGCATATTGTATGAATTTTAGTCTTGGAGGTTTCACAGTTATGAAACAAGGTACAGTAAAATGGTTTAATGCTGAAAAAGGTTTTGGTTTTATCGAAGTTGAAGGAGAAAACGACGTATTCGTACACTTCTCAGCTATTAACCAAGATGGTTACAAATCATTAGAAGAAGGTCAATCAGTAGAATTTGAAGTAGTTGAAGGCGACCGCGGACCTCAAGCTGCAAACGTTGTTAAACTATAATAAATATATTGTAGATAATTGACTTCACCACACCTTACCAAGATGTAAGGTGTTTTTTTATTAGATTATGAAAACGAAAATTATGTGTTATAGATGCATGATAAAGACGCTTAAACTCATCAATATAAACAAATAGTTGCAAAATATGATAAGATTAAATTGCTTGCAAAAATGTATTATTCTTTTTCAAAAAGTATACAAATTTAATTGTTTTATAGAATTAGATTAAAACAAATTACATTGAATATACGTATTAAGAATAAAATAAATCACTATCACAAAATATGAGTGGCATTAAGAAAGAAATATTAACAAGAGTATGAAAGTCAAAGTATAGAATAAATAGGTAATATTTTGCTTGTAAATCTATTAGAATATAACGATTGTTATGTGAAAATTCAATAGTGAGGATGAGTGGAATAATGAGTATAGCTTGCGTTTTCATAATATGGCTATTTTTAACAATATTTTTAATTTTAGTAACAGGAAATTTTGTTATAAAAGGTGAAACATTTCCTTTAGAAAATTTATGGATTTTCATTGTACTTTGGATCATTTTGTTTTTTGTAATTATAGCTTTTTTACTATATAGAAGATATACACAAAAACAGTTTGCTAAAATTATAAAAGATGCAAAGAATAACGAATTTAAAATTTTTGCTAATGGAGAATATTTTTATCAAGCACCATTAATAACGATTGATAAACAATATATTCCAATATACGGCAATAAAAATATATACTATACAACGGATTTTAATAATGTAATTCAAAAGTGGATGAGTATAATTGGTTTTTTTCCTCTTTTTGGAATATTTTTAAAATCAGATAATCATATTTTAAAAATAAAACGAATAAAACTTTTGTCTTTACGTCCTCATTATAAAGTGTATCTGGATAAAACTAATATAGGGATTTTACAAAGACAAAAATTGATTACAGAAAAAGGAATGAAACAACAACTACCATATACGTTTTATTCTAATAAGAACACAATGTATAAATTTATTAATCCTTATTTAAGTATGAACACTAAAATTGTAAAAGATGACAAAGTGATATTTGATGCTCACAGAAGTTTCTTCGATTTAAATAAGATTCAATATACAAAAAGTAGGGGTGAAAGACATACAATTCAAATAGATAACACTTCTGAATTAGATTATCCTGATGAAGTTTTTCTAGGGTTATATATACAAATTATGATAAATAAAAGAACTAATGATTAAATTTTATTTAAGTGATAATATAAATTTTCTAATCTAAATATAACAAACAAAGTTAGAAGAGAAGTTGGTTTTGTCTTAATATAAGAAAAATAATGAAAAAGGGACAGTATGAGACATAAATATCTCGGATTAAAGAGAAAATGGTAATTTCTAGCGAAATAAGATAGAAATTACTATTTTCTTCGTTATTTTAGGGTGATATGATGTAGCACCACGATGATATTTGAATTCCTCGAATTTATTATCTGGGATTGTTTCGATAATGTTATTAACATATCGTGACATGTCATGTGTGGGGATAAGAACTGAAGTTTCCATTGGTCGTGTAAGTTAAGTCATGTTATATTCTTTATACATAAGGCACTTCGTTAATTTAG
>NZ_KV830924.1:234650-312613 GCF_001836955.1 Staphylococcus sp. HMSC063A07 | reverse complement strand
ACATAAGGCACTTCGTTAATTTAGTTTAGTTGTGTTTATTAAATTATACGAAAGTGCCATATTTTGGCGAGACTCTTGAGAGAACAGGACAAACGGGACCCCAACAAAGAGAAATGCGAAAAGCATTTCGTCTGGCAAAGCAAGTTGGGGTGGCTAAAGCTGTCCCCTAAGAAAGCGAGCCAACAATGCGAAGTATTGAATAAAATGAGGCACTCATATGAAATTGAATTCAATTCATATGAGTGCTATTTTCTAAGATTTATGTCCCAGGCTCGCTATTTTCTAAGATCTTCCTATTATATTAAGCCGCTAGTGGGGTACTTTAATTATTTTGTATCATTAATAATAAGTTGTCGTAGTGATTGTCGTTTAATTACTTCTCTCGCTTTACCATCTTTTAAAAAGAAGACTGACGGTTTTTGCATTTGATTGTAATTCGATGACATTGAATAGTGATAAGCTCCAGTTGAGAGGATAGCCAAAATATCTCCGCGATGAACTGATGATGGTAATTTGGCATTTCTAATGATTATATCTCCGGATTCACATAGTTTTCCGGAGATTGTAACTGTTTCATCTGCGGATTCATGACGATTAACAAGTAATGCTTCATATTGTGCATCATAAAGTGCTGTTCGTATATGGTCACTCATACCACCATCAATTGATACATACTTGTTAACTCCAGGTATGTCTTTAATTGTACCTACTTCATAAAGTGTTATACCTGCTTCTCCAACAATTGAACGTCCTGGTTCAATACCAATCTCAGGAACTGAGTAGTTTAATTCTTTTGTTATATCTTTGATAGCAGTTGTGATTTCTGCAATGCCTTCTTCAATTGGAAAGCTTGTGTCACCTTCGACATATTTAATGCCAAACCCACCGCCTAAATTTAGCAACTCGACTTGAATTTGTTGTTCAGATAACCAATTTAAGACAATTTTTGCTGTTTCAATCATGGCTTCTGTACCTTCAATTTGTGAGCCAACATGGAAATGAATACCTTTTAAATACAAATGCTTGGAAGCTTTAATTTTATTAATTGCTTCCAGTGCTAGACCATATTTAATTGATAATCCAAATTTACTATCTTCTTGACCTGTTTGAATAAACTCATGAGTATGTGCTTCAACACCAGGATTAACTCGTAATACAACATTTACCGTATCACTTGCATATTTATCAATTAATTCTATTTCTTCTAAAGCATCTACCACAAAATAGCCAATTCCATTTTCTAATCCATATTGAATCTCACGTTTTGTTTTATTATTACCGTGGAAGTGAATTTGTTTTGGATCAAAACCTGCTGATAGGGCGGTATATAACTCTCCTTCCGATACAACATCTAATTGTAAACCTTCTTCTTGAACAAGTTTGACCATTTGCAAACACGTAAAGGCTTTTGAAGCATATGAAATATTATATGTTAAACCACTTTGTTTAAAAGCGGAATGATAACGTCTCATTTGATGACGAATTTGATCTTCATCATATACGATGGTGGGGGTACCAAAGCTTAAAGCTAATGTTTTAAGACTAGTACCTCCCATAGTTAGTTCACCATAATCATTATATTTAACAGTCATTTATTTGTACTCCTTTATTAAAGAATCATGGTTCATTGCACTGAGCTGTTCTGAATTTGCTCCTACGCCTTTAAATGTAAATTCATCTATGCGTATATCATTATTATATAATACAACTTCGTCTCTTGCATGAACAAGCTCATCCACTTCAACAAACATATGACTCATCATTAGTGCACGAATCGGATAACGTTTTCCGTTGATGATTACATCATGTTGTGCTCTGGATTTTAAAATTCCATCACCATAGCCTATATCTACGACCGCAAGGCGGGTATGATGATTCTTACATTCATATGCAAAGCTGTACCCACAATAATCCCCTTTATTTACTTCTCTTACTTGAATCACATTTGCTTTAACGGTTAAAGCCTGTTTGATTTCAGAAGGTTTTAACGAACTATATGGGCGTGAACCATACAATGCAATACCAACTCGAGCATGTGTGTGATTGGAAAGTACTTGATGTTGCTCACGATAAAAGCTTGCACTATTTTGAGCATGAATCATGTCAAAAGTATAACCTTCTGCTAATAGTGTATTTAAAACCTTTAACCAAGCACGTTTTTCAGTATCGTATTCTGGCACATCAAACTCATCAGCATAACCAAAATGAGTCCATAAACCTGTGATATGCATTTTATGAGGTTGATTATTTTGCTCATGATCTTTTAATACTTCGCGTAGTTCGCTAAGATTTTTAAACCCTGAGCGATGTAATAAGTTTTCATATTCTAAATGCACATTAATGTCATACAAATTGGATTTATTAGCATAATAATATTGCAGTGATGGCAACGTCATGTGAATACGGTTATGACGCACAATATCGAAGTCATAAACAGCATTCATTAAAAAGATAGTAGCTTTAGGCGCAAGTTTTCTAATGCGAACGGCTTCTTTAAGAGAAGTCGTGCTAAAAGTATTTATACCTGCCTTTAAAAACATATTTACAGCATACTCTAATCCATAGTGATAGGCATTGTTTTTTACTACAGCCATAATAGGTTGGTTATTTTTAACAGTTACGACATTGTTGAAAAATATGTCTGAATTTACGGACCATGTTGCAGTCACTATGTTATGCCTCCCCGTATTGTTTTAATAAATTTTCATAGTAATCAGCTACATAAATTAATACACGCTCATCGAAATTTAAATGGGATGTGTGTAATCCAGTAATATAATTTTTGGCTTCGTTACGCGTTCCAACAAATGCAAAATAAGCTGGGGCAAGTTGTTGACCATAGAAACTAAAATCTTCTCCAAATAAAAAAGGTAAAGGTTTCTCAACAACTTCTAAGCCAGCATTGACAATGGCCTGTTCAACTGTGTTACGTAATTGTGGGCTATTCATCGTTGCAGGATAGCCTTCTTCAAATTTAACTTGACAATCAACGTTGAAAAGTAAGCTCACACTTTTAGCAATTTTTTGCATCTGTGTTTTAACGCTATTTAAATCATTTGCATCATAAGTACGAATTGTACCTTCTAAATAACCATGGCTTGGCACTGTGTTAATAGCTTCTCCAGCTTCAAAGTGGCCCATATGGACAATATTTCGCTTCAAGCCATTAAGATGAAACTGTTGGATCATTCCCACTTGAGCAAGCACGTGTTGCAATGCTTCTCCACAAGAATGACCTTGCTCTTTATCGGCAACATGGCTAGATAATCCTTGCAGATAAAAACGGTATTCAGTTGCACTAGCAGTAATCTCATTATCACGAATAACGATTTGTCCTTCTTCTGCAAAAGGATTTACATGAACTCCAAAAATGGCTTCAATAGGGTAGTTATTAAATGCACCTGCTTTGATTAAACGATTGGCGCCGCCACCAGTTTCTTCAGCTGGTTGGAAAATAAATACGACATTATGTGGCAATAGTCCTTTATCCGCTTGGTCTTTACAACGTTTTACGAATAACATCAATGCAGTTGTGTGTCCATCATGACCACAGGCATGCATAACATTATCAACTTGACTACGATAATCGATATCATTTTCCTCAAAAATAGGCAAAGCATCAATATCTGCTCTAAAAGCTATAGTATGGTCACTGTTGCCTTCTAAATAAGCGATTGCGCCTGTTTCAAGGGGTCTTTCATAAGATACACCGATATCATCTAAAAACCCAGTAATATATTTGGTTGTTTCGAATTCATGTAAGCTAAGTTCTGGATGCTGATGTAAGTGACGTCTATGTGTTGTTACAAATTCTAATTCATTCATGCTATCATCCTCTTTTATCAATATAATACATACATCTATTGTAACTTAAATATTTGTAGTATACCGCTTGTAAAAAGTATAACTAAGGAGGTGAAATGATAAGCAATTGCAACATTTCAACCTCCGAAGTACTTTAATTTAATTGAACAAAGTGATTAATCATTTAGTTTTCTTAAAGCAGAGACAATTTCATGTTTTGAGTCTTCTACTTCAGATGTTTGTTTTATAACCTTTGCAGGTGTACCTGCAACGACGGCACCTGCTGGTACATCTTGAGTGACAATGGCACCTGCAGCTACAATGGCACCTTTACCAACGTGAACGCCTTCAAGAATAACAGCATTCGCACCGATTAAGACATTATCTTCAATTACCACTGGTTGCGCACTTGGTGGTTCAATAACGCCTGCTAATACTGAACCAGCACCCACATGCACATTTTTTCCAGTTGTTGCACGTCCGCCTAAAGTTGCATTCATATCAATCATTGTACCTTCACCAACGACTGCACCAATATTAATTGTGGCGCCCATCATAACGACAGCTCCATCTTCTATTGTGGCACCTTCACGAATAAAAGCACCAGGCTCAATACGCGCATTAGTATTTGTTAAATCTTTGAGCGGGATAGCTGAATTTCTTCGATCCATTTCAATTTCTAAATCAGTTAAACTAGATTGATATTGCTCATAGAAAGGCTTCCAATCATCTGCTTCACAGAAAATAATTTTAGAGTTATTTGATCCAAAGACTTTGAATGAATCAGGAAATGATATATTACTAAAATCCCCGTTGATATATATTTTTAGTGGTGTAGATTTTTTTGCATCACTAATGAATTGAATTATTTCTTGCGCTGATAAATGTTGAACCATAATTGATGTCTCTCCTTAAATTATAAATTGTCAAAAGTATAAAAACCATTTTTCTTATGAACGAGTTTCGTTGCAGCTCCTATGGCACCATTTGCAAAAATATCTTTTGATTGTGCTTTATGTGAAATTGTTATTGTTTCATCAGTACCGGCAAACAGGATATCATGTTCTCCAACAATCGTTCCGCCACGTACTGCGTGGATACCAATTTCATCTTTAGTGCGTTTTTCATTACGTTCATGTCTATCGTAAACAGGTGTCACATTCTCACGTAATTCTTTAATTACGTCATAAAGTTTGACAAGTGTTCCACTCGGTGCATCGACTTTTTTGTTATGATGTGCTTCTGTTAATTCGATGTCAAAATCTTGTAATAGGGGAACAGCTACTTCTAAAATTTTAGTTAATGCATGAACACCATAACTCATATTTGCACTGAAGAAAACTGGCATGCGTTTACTAAGTTGTTTAAGTTTAGCTGTAAGTTGCTCTTTTTCACCAGTTGTAGCAATGACTAATGGCAATTCAAAGTCTTCATCGAGCAATGGTAATAATAATTTGGGATTTGAAAAATCAATGGCTACATCTGCCTCATTTTGTGCATCCTTGATATGGTCATAACGTGGGTAAGGTGTGCTCGGGCTATTTTCGCGATCAATGACACCAACGATTTGATGACCTTTTTCTTCAGCTAGTCGTGCAACACGTTGATTCATTGCGCCATAACCAATTAATAATATCTTCATTAAAGTTCACCTGCTTTAAATTGCTCGTAAGCGTTAATTAATACTTTAGTTTCTGCAGCTTCTAAAGGTAGAAGTGGTAAACGTAGTTCATAATTACCAAAACCTAAATGACTTGTTAAAGCTTTAATCGGAATTGGATTTACATCACATGATAAAGTTGATAATAGTTTACTTATTGGTTCGAAACTTTTTGTAATATTTTCTCCTCTTTGTTTAGCATCATATAAAGCTTGAAATTCTTGAGGTATCACATTTGCAATGACTGAAATGACCCCATTGCCGCCTCGATTATAAAATTCAACGACGTTGTCATCATTACCACTATATAATGCAAACTCCGCTTGGTTAATACGTTTTTTTACTTCTTCATAATATGCAAAGTCATTAGTGGCATCTTTGATAGCTATAATATAATCATTATGACTTAGCGTTTCGACTGTTTCTGGATTAATCGTCATATTAGTACGAGAAGGTACATTATAAAGTACTACAGGCAATTTAACCTCGTTTGCAATCGTTTCAAAATGCTTAATTAAGCCGCGTTGGTTTGTTTTATTATAATAAGGTGTGATTAACATGATTGCATCAGCGCCTAGTTCTTTTGCACGCAATGATGCCTGTATAGATTTTGCAGTATTATTTGTGCCAGTTCCAGCAATGATCGTTACACGATGATTGACTTGTTTAATAACGGCTTCGAGTACCTGTGCTTTTTCGTTGTCAGTTAGCGTAGGGCTTTCTGCAGTAGTACCGTTGACAATAATTGCTTTAACATTATTTATAAGTAAAAAATCAACATGTCTTTCAAGTGCTTGATAGTCAACTTCATTATTAGTAAATGGGGTAGCTAGAGCTACACCAACACCTTCGAATAAATGTGCCATAATTATCTAGCTCCTTTTAATTTAATGACTTGCTCTAATACTTGAACGGCATTTAATGCGGCGCCTTTTAGTAAGTTATCAGAAGTACACCAAACATGGAATGTATTGTCTAGTGAGTCATCACGTCTAATACGTCCAACAAATACCTCATCTTTGCCCGTAGAATTAATGGCTAATGGATATTCATTATTGGCTGGATTATCTACGAGAACAACACGAGGATCTTTGTCAAATAAAGCTTTGATTTCTTCAGTTGTTGCTTCTTCAATAAGCGTAACATCGATTTCAACGCTATGACTATCTTGTACTGGTACGCGTGCACATGTTGCCGTTACACGTAAGTCTGGTTCGTTTAATATTTTACGTGTTTCATCAATCATTTTTTGTTCTTCTTTAGTATAGCCATCTTCTAAAAAGATATCGATGTGAGGTAGAACATTATTATAAATAGGGTGAGGATATGCTTCTGGTGCTTTACCATTTGCACCTTCAGCTAAATCTCTTTTTCCTTTAATACCAGAACCTGAAACGGCTTGATATGTTGTATATGCAACACGTTTTAAACCAAATTTTTCTTGCAAAACTCTTAGTGGAACTACTGATTGAATAGTTGAGCAGTTTGGATTGGCAATAATGCCGCGTTTAAAATGGGGTTCATTTACTTCTGGAACGACTAAGTCTATATCTTTTTTCATACGCCATTGGCTTGAGTTATCAATTACAATTGCACCTGCTTGTTCGAAAATAGGAGCAAATTGTTTACTTGTACCACCACCAGCACTCATTAAGACATAGTCAAAATGTTCACTTGCTGCTGCTTCTGTTAATTCTTGTACTATATATATTTGATCTTGGAAATCAATTTTCTTGCCAGCTGAGCGCGCTGAAGAAAAAAGCACTAATTCATCAAAAGGAATGCCTTTTCTATCTAAAGTTTCTAACATTTTTGTTCCAACTAATCCTGTTGCTCCAACTACTGCTAATCTTGTCATAAGTCTGTCACTCCATTATTCATTCTATTTGAAATTTTGAAAATCTTTAAAATGTATCTATGGGATTGGGACAGAATTCAATATGAATTTGTAGTCCCGCCCCGGAAAGATTGACTAAGATTGAAAAAAGCTTTGTATCAGCGTATTTTCAATCCAGTCAATACTACCAATATAGGGCTCCGAGCCTAAAATATAGCTATGTCCCAGAAACATATTCTATATTTCAAATGCATCATACAATGTTTGTACGGCTCGGTCACCATTCTGTGCATCAATGACATAAGAAATGCTAATTTCAGAAGTGGTTGTCTGGTAAAAAGGGATTTTGGCATTTATCAATGTGATAAATGCTTTAGAAGCTACGCCTGACATATCGCGCATGCCTGAACCAATTAGTGAAATTTTGACATATGTTTCATTAATCTTATAATCTAATGCACTAAAAGATACGGATAGTTTTTCTAATATATCTGAGATTTGATGAATATCACTATCTTTGATAGAAAATGATAATTGTAATCCTTCAACATTGACAATTTGAGATATCATATCTACATTAATTGCGCCTTTATCTAAAGCGGTAAATAGTTGTGTAAGCAAACGGTCATCAGATAAAGGATAGCTAATTGTGATATGCATCATGTGTTTATCTAAAGCTACACCAGTGACAGCTTTTTTCTCTAATATTTCACTATTGGGCATAATCCATGTTCCTTTCACATTTGATAAAGTACGACCTAAATAGATAGGAATATCATAATTTTTGGCTAACTCAACACTTCGAGTCTCTAATACGCCTGCGCCTAATGCACTCATTTCCATCATCTCTTCATAAGAGACGACATCTAATCTCTTAGCTCGACTCAAAATACGAGGGTCTGTTGCATAAACACCATCGACATCTGTGTAGATTTCACATGGGGTTGCATTACTAGCGGCAAGTGCAACGGCTGTAGTATCTGAACCCCCACGACCAAGCGTGGTTAATTCATAGTTATCATTTATACCTTGGAAACCTGCCACAACAATAACATCATACGTCTCAAATGCATGATCAAATACTGCAGGATTGATTTCAGCAATTTTGCTTTTCAAATGATGACCTATTGTTTTAATGCCAGCTTGATAACCTGTCATTGAACGGGAAGCAACACCTATATCATTGAGAACCATTGATAAATAAGAAACAGTTTGTTGTTCTCCGGTAGTTAACAGTAGGGCAAGTTCTTGATCTCTAGGTGTTGTAGTTAATGATTGTACGTTTTCCATTAACAGGTCCGTTGTTTTGCCCATAGCACTTACTACTACAATTAATTGTTCACCTTCATCGACACGACGCTTAAGCATCGCTGCGATATTTTTTATTTTTGTAAAATCAGCGACTGATGAACCGCCAAATTTTAAAACGCGTCGTTTCAAATTGTTAAACCTCCAATATTAAAGGAGACACATGCTACTAAAAAAGAGCAAGTTCGGAATGCGCGAACTTGCTCGGGATTTTTATAACAAGTGATGCACTCCATTATTAAAAAATAATGACAAACTTTTGGCTTTTAACCATAAAGTCCAATAAAGCGAACCTGCTAGTTGCATTATTTCGGCATCGCACCCTTTCAGAAATAGCTGTTAGCAGACAGTACTCTATTTCTTACTAATGATTGATGCGCCTCATCAAAATCTTATTCAATTGATATGTTTTTCATTATACATGGTGGGTTAGCATCTGTAAACTGAGAATTTAGATTTTTACAAATTTACTGACAATTAAAGGTTTCATAATGCTGTAATTGACTAATTAATCATAGTTAATGTAAAAAGTAATATCGCTGCTATGCATTTTTAAAAATAATAAACAGGTTTATTTAAATATAAGTTTAGACATCACGCTCTCTGACAAGTGGAAGGAAGCGCGACAGTATTCATTTTGAATTTGTATTTCTTACCGGCATGTATGACTAAAATCGAAAAAAAGCTTGATATAAGCATATTTTCAATTCAGTCGACTACTACCAATATATACTTTAGAGCCTAAAACATAATTACGTCTTAGGCTCTGAATGATTTTTATAATAAATGACATTAAGATTAAATACAGTTCTTTTAAGTGCGAAGCATGATGAAGACATACATGAGAGAACAGGGCAAACTCTATATTTAATGTACCAGTTTGTTTAGAAATCGATGGGGAGATTATGAGAGAACGCCAGTTTCTTTTAGATATTCTTCATATGGTAATTCTTTTGATAATCCACCAGCTTGATTTAAATCAATGACACGGTTGGCAATGGTATTGATGAATTCAAAATCATATGACGTAAAGATAATTGAACCTTTAAATGACTTCAAACCATCGTTTACAGCAGTGATACTTTCTAAGTCAAGATGATTTGTAGGTTCATCGAGTAACAGAACATTGGCACTTGAAAGCATCATTTTACTTAACATACAACGGACTTTTTCTCCACCTGAAAGAACGCTGGCTTTTTTCTTAACTTCTTCACCACTGAATAGCATGCGGCCTAAGAAACCACGTAAAAATGTTTCTGTTTGCTCATCTTCAGGTGCATATTGACGCAACCAATCAACTAAATTCATATTCACACCCTCAAAGAACTCTGAGTTATCTTTAGGGAAATAACTTAATGATGTCGTAACTCCCCACTTAACAGTACCTTCATCTGGTTCCATTTCTCCTGCAAGGATTTTTAATAATGTTGTTTTGGCAATTTCACTGTCACCAATTAGAATTGCTTTATCATTAGGATTCATAGTAAAAGAAATGTTATCTAAGACTTTTTCACCATCGATTGTTTTAGAGATATTTTCAACTGCTAACAAATCGTTACCAATTTCACGCTCTGGTGTAAATTTCACAAAAGGATAACGTCTTGAAGATGGTTGAATATCATCTAATTCAATTTTTTCCAACTGTTTCTTTCGACTTGTAGCTTGTTTAGATTTAGAAGCATTAGCAGAGAATCGTGCGATGAAATCTTGTAACTCTTTCATTTTCTCTTCTTTTTTCTTATTTTGTTCCTGAGCCATCTTTTGTGCTAATTGACTTGATTGATACCAGAAATCATAGTTCCCAACATATAATTTAATTTTTCCAAAATCTAAATCAGCAATATGGGTACAAACGTTATTTAAAAAGTGGCGATCATGAGACACAACAATAACAGTATTATCAAAGTTAATTAAAAAGTCTTCCAACCAGCTAATTGCTGGAATATCTAGACCATTGGTAGGTTCGTCAAGTAGTAATACATCAGGGTCGCCAAATAAACTTTGTGCTAATAAGACTTTTACTTTTTGATTATTTTCCAATTCAGCCATTTTTTTGTCGTGTAAATCAGTAGAAATACCTAATCCTGATAGTAAAGAAGCAGCATCTGCTTCAGCATTCCAACCATTCATCTCAGCAAATTCACCTTCAAGTTCGGCAGCGCGAATACCGTCTTCATCGCTAAAATCTGGTTTCATATATATGGCATCTTTTTCTTTCATTACTTCGAATAAACGTTCATGTCCTTTAATAACAACATCAAGTACACGTTCATCTTCATAGGCAAAGTGATCTTGTTTTAATACGGCGAGACGTTCGTTTTTGCCTAAGACAACGTGACCAGTTTGTGAGTCTAATTCACCTGATAAAATTTTCAAAAACGTTGACTTACCAGCGCCATTAGCACCAATAAGACCATAACAATTACCTTCAGTGAATTTAATATTAACATCTTCAAATAGTTTACGATCACCAAAACGTAAACTAACATCAGTAACTTGTAACATTCATTTGCTCCTTTTTTACGTTTTTCTAACGGATGAATTATATCATATAATATCTTGACTTTCGACTGAATAATTGTTGTTATGGTAGAAAACATTAGACATGTTATAATAAATAGGAATACATTACTCGAAGGAGAACAATATGGCATTAGATAAAGATATAGTAGGTTCAATTGAATTTCTAAAAGTCGAAGGCAAACAAGGTTCTACTTATTTGTTAAAAGGCCCGAATGGTGAACAAGTTAAATTGAATCAATCTGAAATAAGTGATGATGATGAGTTAGAAATAGGAGAGGAATATAGTTTCTTTATATATCCCAATAGATCTGGGGATTTATTTGCAACGCAAAACATGCCTGATATAACAAAAGATAAATATGATTTTGCTAAAGTATTAAAAACGGACCGTGATGGTGCGCATGTAGACATCGGTTTACCTAGAGAAGTGCTAGTGCCTTGGGAAGATTTACCAAAAGTTAAAGATATATGGCCCGTATCAGGGGATTATTTACTCGTTACTTTGCGTATCGATCGTGACAATCACATGTTTGCTCGTCTCGCTAGTGAAACAATTGTCGAAAAAATGTACACGCCAGTGCAAGATGATGATATGTTAAATGAAATTATAGAAGCAAGACCATATCGTTTATTAAGAGTAGGTAGTTTCTTACTATCTAAAGAGGGATACAAAATATTTGTACATGAGTCTGAACGCAAGTCAGAGCCGCGTCTAGGAGAAAAAGTTAATGTACGCGTCATTGGTCATAACGACAAAGGAGAGCTTAATGCGTCATTCTTACCACTTGCACATGAACGCTTAGATGATGATGGACAAATCATTTTTGATTTATTAGTTGAATATAATGGTGAACTTCCTTTTTGGGATAAATCAAGTCCAGAAGCCATTAAAGAAGTTTTTAATATGAGTAAAGGTTCTTTTAAACGAGCTATTGGTCATTTATACAAACAAAAAATCATTAATATTGAAACGGGAAAAATTTCTTTGACGAAAAAAGGCTGGAGCCGTGTTGAGGATTAAATTTAGCCACATAGATTATAACTAAATACAGTATTTAAAAATGGTAGTAGGCAATAAGTTGAACTTATATTTGTCTATCTACCATTTTCTTTTTAAATACAAACTTCATTAAAACAGATTATATAAGCTTGATTTATCAGCTGTTTTAAACTTAACAAAACATTTACATTCACTCTATTTTAATTTAACAAAGGGTCTGTAGTATTAGAAGTGTAAGAAATACATATAACATTTGGGTTATTTATATTAGGAGGATATATTAATGAAAAAGTGGCAATTAGTTGGTACTACTGTATTGGGCGCTTCGGTTTTATTAGGAGCTTGTGGCGGAAATGGCTCAGGTAATGGTAAAGATGTTAGCGGAGAAGTTAAAGGTGACGGATCATCCACAGTAGGTCCTATCGTTGAAAAACTAAACGAAAAATTTGCTAAAGATTATCCTGATGTAACAGTATCATCTGGTACTTCTGGTACTGGCGGTGGCTTCGAAAAATTCATCGCTGGAGAAACAGATTTCTCAAATGCTTCAAGACCGATTAAAGATGAAGAAAAGAAAAAATTAGAAGACAAAAATATCAAATATAAAGAATACAAAATTGCTCAAGATGGCGTAACAGTAACGGTAAACAAAGATAACGATTTTGTTGATTCTTTATCAAAAGACCAATTGAAAAAAATCTACTCTGGAGAAGCTAAAACTTGGAAAGATGTAAATTCAAGTTGGCCAAATAAAAAAATCAAAGCATTTTCACCAGACCAATCACATGGTACTTATGATTTCTTCAGTGAAGAAGTAATGGATAAAGGTGATATTAAAGCTGAGAAAAATGCAGATACGAATGTTATCGTTCAATCTGTAGAGAAAAATAAAGAAGGTATTGGTTACTTTGGCTATAACTTCTATCAACAAAATAAAGATAAATTGAAAGAAGTAAAAATTAAAGACGATAAAGGCAAAGATACAAAACCAACTAAAAAAACAATACAAGATAATTCATACGCTTTAAGTAGACCATTATTCATCTATGCAAAAGAAAAATCATTAGAAGAAAATAAAGGCTTCCAAGAATTTATGAAATTCGTTCTTAAAGATGAAGGTAAATCTGCAGAAGATGCAGGTTATGTAGCATTGCCAAAAGATGATTACAAAAAAGAACAAAAGCAATTAGATAAATTCATCGACAAAAATGGCAAAAAAGATGATAAAAAAGATAAAGATAAAAAAGACAAGAAAGATAAATAATAAATAAATCAATAGAACTGGGTTGGGAATAAATTAAGTGATAGAAACGTAATGAAATACGTATACTCACTTATGTAGGTTGAACATGAGTTAATTGACGCGTGCATCACTGATTAACTCAGAGTTAAACCGAATCTATTCCCAATCCACTTTTTTAATAATTGGGAGAAAACGGAGTGTGTATGGTATGGCTTCAAATACAAATGTTAGGGAATTGATTGCCAAGAATAACGCAAAAAAGGGCGGTAAAAGCGATAAAATCGTACCTATGATTCTAGCTGTTATTTCATTTATATCTATATTAGTTACGATTGGCATATTAGTTACATTATTAACAGAAACAATTACATTTTTCACTAGGGTATCCATTACTGAATTTCTTTTCACTACAGAATGGGCACCATTTTCATCTAGTCCTAAATATGGCATTTGGGCTTTAGTTATAGGGACGTTAAAAATTACGCTTATCGCAGCAATATTTGCAGTACCTATTGGATTGGGTGCAGCCATTTATTTAAGTGAATACGCAAGTGATAGAACGCGACGTATTATTAAGCCAATATTAGAAATTTTAGCTGGGATTCCGACAATCGTTTTTGGTTTCTTCGCATTAACATTCATTACACCAATTTTAAGATCTATTTTTCCAGAATTAGGAAGCTTTAATTCAATTAGTCCAGGATTGGTTGTTGGTGTGATGATTATACCGTTAATTACGAGTATGAGTGAAGATGCAATGTCTTCTGTTCCGAATAAAATTCGAGAAGGTGCACTGGGGCTTGGAGCTACTAAGTTTGAAGTAGCGACGAAAGTAGTGTTACCAGCAGCTATTTCAGGTGTATTGGCTTCAATCGTTTTGGCGATTTCAAGAGCTATTGGTGAAACAATGATTGTTTCACTAGCGGCGGGTAGTACACCAACTGCTTCCTTAGATTTAACAGGTTCCATTCAAACAATGACAGGTTATATAGTTCAAGTTGCGACTGGGGATGCAACATATGGCTCAGATGTTTATTACAGTATTTATGCTGTTGGATTTACATTATTTATATTTACGTTACTAATGAACCTGCTTTCTCAATGGATTTCTAAGCGCTTTAGAGAGGAGTATTAATATGTCATCATCAACAAATATACACAAAAAAGCTTTAGTAGATCAGTCTAAAGTTGAAAAAAATATTAGTACACGCATGACTAAAAATAAAATCAATAAATTTTTATTTTTAGCATGTACGTTGATTGGGTTGCTTTTTTTAGCAGCATTACTTATTGATACCTTAATTAAAGGTGTGGGTCATCTAACGCCTTCATTCTTTACTAATTTTTCATCATCAACACCCTCTCAAGCGGGTATAAAAGGGGCTCTGGTTGGTACATTATGGCTCATGTTAACCATCATACCATTTTCAATTATTTTGGGAGTAGGAACAGCAATTTATCTAGAGGAGTATGCTAAGAAAAATCCATTTACAGATTTTATTAAAGTTTGTATTTCTAATTTAGCTGGTGTACCTTCTGTAGTTTTCGGATTACTTGGATTGACAATCTTTGTTAGAGGTATGAATATTCAAGCCTTATCATTAGGTAATTCAATTTTAGCTGGTGCATTAACCATGACGTTATTAATTTTACCTGTCATTATTGTTGCAGCTCAAGAGGCAATAAGAGCAGTGCCGTCATCAGTTAGAGAAGCATCTTATGGTTTAGGTGCAAACAAGTGGCAAACAATCCGAAAAGTAGTGTTGCCAGCAGCACTACCAGGAATTTTAACCGGCTTTATTCTAGCATTATCTCGTGCTTTAGGTGAGACTGCGCCATTAATTTTAATAGGTATTCCTACAATACTATTGCGTTTACCTAATTCTGTCATGGATCAATTCCAGGCGTTACCAATGGCGATATATAACTGGGCTAAATTACCGCAAGCAGAATTTCAAAATGTTGCTTCAGCAGGAATTATAGTACTTTTAGTTATCTTATTATTAATGAACGGTTTAGCTATTTATTTCCGTAATAAATTTAGTAAAAAGTTCTAATCATGTTGGGTGTTCACGTGAACTAGGGATTTGTTTTTATAGTAATTAGAGAGTGAAGGAGTTTTCAAAATGACAAACAATTTAACTAAAGATAAAGAAAACATAGAACAAGCAGTAGAAAAAAATAATCAACAAACAACCAAAGCACAAAATGATTCAACAATAATAACAACAGAGCATTCAAAAAAAGAAGACCATCTTTCAGATAGTGATAGAAAAGTAGTCTATTCAACACAAAATTTAGATTTGTGGTATGGAGATAATCATGCGTTACAAAATATTAACTTAGACATTTTAGAAAACAACGTTACAGCAATTATTGGACCATCTGGTTGTGGAAAATCGACTTACATTAAAGCGCTCAATCGCATGGTAGAATTAGTACCTTCCGTTAAGACAGCAGGAAAAATATTATATCGTGATAAAAATATTTTTGATGAGAAGTATTCAAAAGAGAAACTACGTACAAATGTTGGTATGGTCTTCCAGCAACCTAATCCATTCCCTAAATCAATTTATGATAATATTACTTATGGCCCGAAAACGCATGGTATTAAAGATAAAAAAATATTAGACGAAATTGTTGAAAAATCGTTACGTGGAGCAGCAATTTGGGATGAATTGAAAGATCGTTTACACATGAACGCATATGGTTTATCTGGCGGTCAACAACAACGTGTTTGTATAGCGAGATGTTTGGCAATTGAACCAGATGTTATTTTAATGGACGAGCCAACTTCAGCCTTAGATCCGATTTCAACGTTAAAAGTCGAGGAACTTGTACAAGAGCTTAAAAAAGATTATTCAATCATTATGGTGACACATAATATGCAACAAGCCGCACGTGTTTCGGATAAAACGGCCTTTTTCTTAAATGGCTATGTTAATGAATATGATGATACGGACAAAATATTCTCTAATCCTTCTGATAAGCAGACGGAAGATTATATTTCTGGACGTTTTGGTTAAAAAATATGACAATTATTCGTCAAAATTATCAAGAACAACTCGATGAATTATTAAAAGATATTCGTCGCATGGGCTTGTATACGTACTTCAATATAAATAATGCAATTGTGTCATTAAGTGAAAAAGACAAAAATTTTGCGCGTCAAGTCATTAATAAAGATAAAGATATTAATAAATTAGATTGTGAAATAAATGAAAAAGTTATTTTACTTATTATGAAACAACAGCCTATTGCTAGCGACTTAAGAATGATGATGGCAGCTTTAAAAATTGCTACTGATTTTGAAAGAATGGGTGATAATGTTGCAAGTATCGCTAATATTCGTTTAAGAGTTAAAATAACGGATGATTACGTGCTTACACGCCTTAAAACAATGGGGAAACTTGCGATGCTTATGCTGCAAGATTTAAATACGGCCGCAAAACATGAAGATATTACATTAATTCGTGAAATTATTGATCGTGATCAAGATATAGATGATTTATATGCTAATATCGTCAATACAACATATTTAATAGATAATGATCCATTTGTGGCTGGGCAAGCACATTTAGCAGCACGTAACTTAGAACGTGTGGGGGACCATGTAACTAATATTGCTGAAAGTGTATATTATTATTTGACGGGAGAACATTTTGATAGCTTTAAACGTTAATATAACAATCAAATGAATGATCACAATAAAAAATAACCACGATGCCTTATTTAAGTTAGGCTTCGTGGTTATTAGTTTTTACTGCTGCTCAATGATATTAGTTAAAGCTTCGACTTCATTCACCAGTTTTGAAATATAGGCTATTGTAGATTTTAATGCAGCTTCTGTTGTAATATCAACGCCAGCCATTTTAGCTAGTTCAACTGGGGATTTACTGCCACCTGCGCGCAAAGTATTCAACCAAGCATTAACTGCAGGTTGCCCTTCGTTTTTAATTTTTTGAGCTACCACAGTACCAATAGTTAATCCTGCTGAATAAGTATAGGAGTATAGACCCATATAGTAGTGTGGCTGTCTCATCCAAGTTAATTCTGCACCATTGGTTAACTCGACAGCATCACCAAAGAATTGTTCGTAGACATTACGAGTAATATGATTTAATAATGGTGCAGTCAAGGATTCACCTTGATCAACAAGTTTATACACTTCACGTTGATAAGCCGCTTCAAGTAGATGTGTAACCATATTATGATAATATGTGCGTGATAAAATTGAGCCAATCACCCAGCGTTTAAATTTAGGATCATCACTATGTTCAAATAAATAGTTAGACATGAGCATTTCATTCATAGTTGAAGGTGCTTCGACAAAATACATTGAGGCCTCTGAATCTAAGAAGTGTTGGTTTTGTTGAGCAAGGTTGAAATGACCTGCATGTCCAAGTTCATGAGCTAGGACAAATGTTTCAGTCATTTTTCCAGTCCAAGATATAAAAACATATGAATGTGATAAATAAGGACTTGCACAATAAGCACCTGTTTCTTTACCTTTATTTTGGGCAAAATCAATCCATCGTCTTGCATAGGCTTGTTCAACCATGTCCATATATTCTTCACCTAGGACGCTTAAGGCACCTCTAATATATGTTTTAGATTCTTCTATTGATATTTCAGGTTCATAGCTTGGATCAACAGAAATTTTCAAATCTTCAAAACGCATTTTTTCTAAGCCATGAATACGTTTTAATAGACGCGCATATTTTTGCATCACGGGTGCTAAATCACTCATGATAACGTCAATTTGGCGATGATACATATCTCTGCTGACTTCCTGATCATGTAATAAAAAATCAATAACAGAGTCATAACCTCTTAAAGTAGCTTCGATTTTTTCTTGTTGTACTTGCATGTTATATGTTGCTGCTGTTGTATGTTGATATTGACGTAAAGCATCACTAAAGTGTTTAAAACTTTGCTGTCTAAAGTTAGGATCAGGGTGGTCTTCATATTCATTTTCAAAAGTAGCATAATCTAGAGGGTAGGTTATACCATCATGTTCAAATGGATGAAAGTGAACATCTAACATTTTTGTAGTGCCGTATAGATCATATGCACTTGAAAACAAAGGCGAAAGTGTCGCAAGTGTCTCTTCAACAGCAGGGGATAATTGATAAGATTTTCTTTGAATCAATTTCTCTATATAGTGTGGATAAGGAACATTGGCTTGAATTGTTCGTATTTGATTATCTGACAAAGCAAGGAGTTCTGATTCAACGAAAGAAAGCTGACTCGCTATCAAACCCATTGATGTTGAAAATTTCGCGTTTACCTTTTGACCTTCTTCATCTGCAGTATCAACGCTAAGTCTTAGTTCAACATAGTTTGCTAATCGATCTATCGTAATTAAAATATTTTCATATTCATCTAATGCTTTAAGTGTAAGTTGTGTATTTGTAAGTTGAGATTTAAAAGATTGCTGGAAATGTTTTGCACGTTTAGTTGTTTCAGCTAAAGTGTTATAAAAATCATCATCACTTTTAAATAAATCTTGCAAATCCCATGTTTCATTAGTAGGGACATCTTTTCTTAATGGTAATCCTATAGGCATTAATATCACTCCTATGTATTTGTATGTATCATTTATTATACATGAATTTATCAATTTCTTCAGAACCGTTAATAAATAAAAAAGTACATGAAAAGATAGGGGAGTGTACACTTAATTGTAATCGTAAGGCTAAAATTGTGTGATTTCAGTGATAAAGCGATGGTATAATGAATAAAATTTATGATATAGTTATACATAATGTAGATTAAAAGATTAAGGAGTATAATAATGAGTATCTTTGATATGCCTAATTATTTGTGGATAACTATTATAGCGATGGTTATTCTAACAGTTATTTGTACTTTAATACTGCATAAATGGTTTTTTGCTTCAATTGTAACGTTTGTTGTACTTGCAATTCTGGCATTTTTTATACCTAATTTTTATTCTATTTCATACCAACCATTGCTAGGTTATGCTGCATTCTTAGCGATTATGAGTTTAATCTTGAGTTTCTTATTATGGTATAGCACAAGAAATTGGAGACGTGAACGCAAGAAAAAACAATTAGAAAAAGAAATACGTCAAGAATATGCAAATAAACATGAGCAACAACCATTCGATAACAATAATGAAGAAATATTAAGTCGAAAAAAGCGTTAACATAAAAAACACATATAGCACAAAGGTGATTTGACTGACATAAATCATCTTTGTGCTTCTTTTTTATTCAATACTATATTTATTAGTTCAATAGATTAGAGGACAGCTTCAGCCGGTAGTCTTCAACCATAAGAGAAGGTAGGTTTGTCAATAACACTTAATGTAACAATAATGAAGCAGGCCATTTCTATGAATTTTCAATAGAAATGGCCTGCTTCAACTTGTCAGAGGCATTTACGTCTCAGTCGGTTTTGTTGTAGGCTTATTTAAATGCTTGTTTAATTTTAGCTAATTGATCTATCGTTAGTTTGTTTCCGCCTTCACCAAAATACCAAGCGTTAGATTCAAACTGATAAACTTGACCATTTTTAATGGCTTTGACATTTTTCACAACATCATTTTTTAACTCATCTGGCAATTGTTTGTCATTACCTTTTTTAGTACGATTAATAACAAAAATTTTGTCAGGGTTAATTTTTGTTAAGTATTCATTGCTAATAAGATTACCAGCAGAATTAACTTTCATTTGTTTATCAGCATGTTTGATGCCAAGATCATGATTAAGGAAGCCCCCATAACGACCACTTGAAGCAAATGCTTTCATTCCTTTATCATCAACAGCTAAGAATAGCACACGTTCATCTTTAACTGCTTTTTTTGTTTCAGCAACTTGAGTCGAAAGTTTATTGTTTAACTTTTCTGCAGCTTTTTTCTTATCGAAAATTTTTCCCATTAATGTTGTATGTGCTTTAATAGATTTAATATAATCGTCATTATCTGGACTGACAAATAAAATTTTAGCATTTGGGGCAGCTTTTTTCATTTCATCTAATGTTTTGGTATGTGCTTGTCTAAAGGAAGCAAATATAATATCTGGTTTCGCTTTGGCTAACTGATCGAAATTCGGACGTCCAGGATTTCCTAAATTCATGTATTTGTCATTTTTAAATTCAGAGAGGGAAGAAGGGAGGAAAGCGTCACCTTGACCTTTAGCAATAGCTACAATACGATTTTGAACGTTAAGCTGTTGCATGATATCTAAAGCACCGTAATCTAATACGGCAACACGTTTAGGATTAACTGGGACCTCAACTTTTTCTGTTTTCATTTCTCCTTTATCATGAGTATTGTTTTTATCTTTAAATTCATATGTATTCTTGACGGTAATCGTTTTACCATCGTGGTTACTTGAATTATCATCATTCTGACACGCTGCTAATAATAGCAATATTATAAATATCGTACATACTTGTATAATTTTTTTCATAAATAAAACCTCCTAGTTGTCATTATAAATGATATTGATAATCATTTTCAATTAAATTTTTAATTTGTTGCAATATATTTGTCGATTTGATTGCAAATTGCATTAATATCAGCATTTATAACTGAAATATGAGGTTGATTATTTAAATCATCTATATAAAATGTATTATTAGATACAAGTACACCATTAGTAGCATGTTGCAATAGTCCAATATCATTGTGATCATTACCAAATGCAATATAGGGTGCATCATTTTTTAATATTGATTGTAATGTTTTGTATTTATTGATGCCATGCGCTGTAATATCAATATTAGATTCATTTGAATGGTTGATGAGTTCTAAAGTAGTTTGATGTTGCATTAAGTGCTGAGCAATTTCTGAAAAATGATGTGATTTAATATTAAGAAAGATTACCTTTATAGGATGTGTTATTTCATCAAGTTGACGTAACTCAGCCAATTTGTGAGGATCTAAACGAGTATAAATCGTATTATTGGCGTTTACATTTGCTGCATAATCCCAGGCATCATCGACAATATAACTCAAGTTATAATTTACTATTAATTCCTTTATGAGTTCAAAATCATCTTGATTAATATAATCTATGACTTTAATTTTATTATCAGTTGAAATAATAGAACCATTGCCGCCAATCAACGTATTATTTTGAAAATCAGGTATCACTGGCAATAAGTCACGTATAGGTCGTGCTGATGCAAAAATCACTTGGTGGCCGTAAGATTGCAATTGCTTTAGACGACTAATGATTCTATTGTCAATATGTTGACCGTCGAAGCAAAGCGTGCCATCTATGTCGAAAACAAAATTCATAGTAGAAGCTCCTTAGTTAAGATATAAAATAAAGTATAGCATACTTGAAAAAGGTTAGAAGATAGTAAAATATATAACTTCCTATAATATATATTATGTAAACTAAAATAAAAAAACGAAATAGGGGTGAGCATTTATAAATAGTGAGCAGTTAGTTATAGTTTATTAAGTTTTATCTGCTATATGTATGTGTTCAAGTCATACGAATTGTTTGCTGTGGTGAATGAATGATTATCACAAACAAGCTGAATTTATTGATGTACTTTATACTAATATTAACTTTACTTGCAAATAAACAGGTTTATTCTAAGCTTTTAACACTATTTTAGCGCATTTAATATGAATCTGTACGTATTTCATTTATATGTATAATAATAAAATGTATAGTATTAGTAAAAATGCAATTAAAAATTATTGTAGAGTATAGTTGTAATAGTGAAAATATATGCTAATATTAAATTGTAGGACGCAACACGAAACTACATCTCAGATTACTCTGCCTACATCTTGTATCAAGTCTCTATCACTTGATACAAAAAAGAAAAGCATTGTGGTTGTTTACCTTAATGCTTTTCTTCTTAATATCTAGTTACTTTTTGATTTTCTTACGTATACGATCTAATGTTGTGAATAGCCAATATTTAACTTTATTAATTGGTTTATAAAAATCCCCTATTAATTCCTCAATATGAACATTGAAGCCTCGTTTAAAGCGATAAACACCGTAATCTTCACTATCTTTAGTAAAATCACCGGATACTCCATAGAAGTTATACCGATCATAGCCATGTTCAAAGCAATAGTTCATCATATACCAATGCATCATATATGGACCCATAAAATGATTGTATTTTGCTGAAGAACCTCCAGAAAAATAATTTAACTCATAAGCATTAGCAAAGTATACGCCAGCAGCTAAATTTAGTACGGCACCATCAGTTTGACGTAGTTCGCTAGAATTTAAAAGTTCTTTTTTATCGTGATCTATTTGTTTGTCTAATTCTGCAATCTTATTTAGTTGCTTATCACTTTTATTTTCTTTAGTCATCATTTGGTCACGTCGAGCTTCTTTATCATTAATAGCATCTTGTAATGATGAAATATATTCGTTTAAATCTATATATGCTAATGGTACTAAAGCTTTATCACCATATGTATCGATGAAATTGTAGAAATAATCATCTGTTTTAGAAACAAAACCAGTGCGTTCTTCAGTTTCACGATAGAGGTCAAGGAACTGATCAAAGTCGTCTCTACCAAGGAATTTTACCTTAACTCCAAAGTTTATCGCTTTATTTATATTGCGTTTACGTTGACTATCGAATTGTTTTTTTAGTGATTGAGGTGTTTCGTTTTTTAAATATAAAACCCCCATCCACCGCACTTGACTAAAGGAATCATATTTTGTAGTGAATCCATGATGTTCATAGCCGTGAGACTTTAATAAATTAATCATTGCATCGTTTTTGTCATGATTTTCAAGCGGGTTAACATCTTTATCATAGATTTGATAAATCCAATACGGATCTAATTTGACATATAGACATTGATGATGATGTAGGTATTTGTCTAGTTCTTTTAGATAGAAATCAACTAATCCAAGATCGGTATAATCCATGACAGGACCACGATTAGAATAATAGACATAGCTACCCATTGTTGGTATTTTTGAGAAAAGACTAGCAGCAAGAACTTTATTATTTTCATCTTTTATTCCTAATAATACCACTTGAAAACCATCATTTTCCCTTGTTACGATATTTTCCTTTACTTGGAAGTAATGACTTTCTAATGATGGATTTTGTACAAAGTTTTCATATTCTTTAATTGTTAACTCTGTAAATTTCATAATTAATCCATTCTCCTCTATAGCTTATTTTGAATTCGTTTTAACACTGAATAAAGTTTATACATAGGTTTATTTATAGGTTTTACAAAATCACCAACGTATTCAATCACTTCTGCACCATAACCTTTTTTAAAGCGAATGACACCTGCGTCTTCAGCATCATCTGAGAAGTTTCCACTAATGCCGTAGAAATTATATCTGTCTATGCCGTGTTCAATAGCATAGTTAATCATAGTCCACTGAACCGCGTAACTACCTGCAAAATGACGATATTTATTAGCGGTACCTCCAGCGTAGTATACAACTTCAAACGGATTAATAATAAAGAAACCGGCAGAGATAGGTAACTCATTACCGTGTTCCGCTTGTAACTGATTAGCCTCATTTAACTTTTGTTGATTGGCATCGAGTTGTTGTTGTAGGTTGTCTCGTTTATTATAAGCTTTTTTGTTATCTGGTCGTTTCTCAATGTCTTTAAGTGCTTTGCCTAAATCTTTTTCTAAAGTTTGTCGTTCATTCGTTAGTTCTTCTATATATTCATCAAATTTTAAATATGCTAGAGGCACAAGCACCCTATCTTTATAGTACTTAAACCGATTGTAATAAAACTGGTCGTCTCTATCAGAGAATTCTTTAGATTCTGACGTCTGCTCCATAAATGAACGAAAGATAGGTAGTTCTTCTTCAGTAAGGAACTTTACTTTGACTCCATTTTTTTGAACTTTTTTTGTATTTCTTTTACGTAAACTATCCATATTATTTAAAACATCTTTAGCTGTCTTATCCTTTAAATTAAGAATAGAATGGAATCTGATTTGTAATATTGGATCAAATCCTGTTGTAAAGCCATCATGATGGTATCCGAGTTGTTCCATTTTATTGAAAAACCAATCATTGCCAGCATTTGCCGTTATATTACCGTCATGGTCTCTATATTGATAAGGTAAGTATGGATCTATGCGGACATAGAGACAGTTATACTTTTTTAAATATTTAGTTAGCTCATTAAAGAAAAAATGTACAAGTTCTTGGTTAGCATAATCTATAACTGGGCCTCTATTGCTGTAAAAGTATTTAAAAAACTTCATGACTGGTACAGCTGTCAATAAACATGCTGCAATTACTTCGTTATTATTATTTTTAACACCAACTAAATGTGTTTCTGTTTTTTCGGCAACTTTTAAATTATAGTTACCTGTCATTTGAGTAAAATGACTATATGGCATTTGATCTGTGAAATCACCGAATTCATTTGCTGTTAAATTTGTAAACTTCATTCATATAACTCCTAATTATTATTTGATTAATTTCTAGTATTTAAATGTAGTCAATGAACATCAAAATCTCTAAAATTACTGATATATTCAATTGTAACACCATATGCTAATTGAATTAAGTATACAATAGATACTGGTAAAACTAAAATATTAACAATGATATTGAGTATATCTATTTTAGTTATATTATGATTATAATGAATGCTCAATAATTCGTATTTGATTGAATAAGATGAAATAATGTCAATAAATTAGCCAGTAAATGAATTAACAAAAAACTCATTTACTGGCTAATTTTTCTGGCCCCAATTCGTCCGCTTCGAGTGGTATTGACTTTGAATTTTGTAAGCTTTGCATTTATTTATGCATGCTAATGATTGAGTATAATTATCTCAGTAAGGTAATTATAAAACGGATTTAGGGTTAATCAAATTGACTGCTTAATCTTTGGCGAATTGAGTTGATGTAAGTGATAATGTCCTCTTGAGACTGAGATTTTAAGCGTTTTACAATTTCACTTCCAATGACAACACCGTCTGCATATTGAATGATTTCGCTAACTTGTTCAGGTGTACGTATACCAAATCCACAGACAACAGGAATTTGCGTAATAGACTTTAATAGCGCTAATTTTTGCTTTAATTCAGGATGAAATGATTCATTTTGACCTGTTACAGCGTTCATAGTTACTGTATAAATAAAACCTTCTGCATGTGTGGCAATTTCTCTTATACGTTCTTCAGGGGCTGTCATAGCTACTAATGAAATTATTTTAACTGAATAGTTAGTCACTTGTTCTTTTAATTTCTCAGTGAGTTCAAATGGTAAATCTGGAATAATTAAACCATATACCCCTGCTTCTTCGCATGATTTAAAGAATGCTTCTATACCGTAAGTCATGACAATATTATAATAAGTCATAAGGATATAGTTTGCTTTAATTTGATGTTGGTTCTGTTTAAGTTGTTCAAATATAGTATCAATAGTTACATTATCTTTAATAGCTTGGTTGGCTGCCTTCATAATGATTGGTCCATCGGCAACAGGATCTGAAAATGGTACACCAATCTCAATGTAATCAGCGCCATGTTCACTTAATAATTTGACATGTTGAATGAAATCTTTATCTCCCATTACATATGGAATAAATAATTTATTGTGCATGGCTATCACCTCTTTGTTGAATGTATTGTCTTATAGTTTCCATGTCTTTATCACCACGACCAGAAATCGTCACCACAAGCAACTGATCCTTATCCATTTGTGGCGCTAATTTTTCAACATAACTTAAAGCATGCGCGCTTTCTATGGCAGGGATAATGCCTTCATCTTTAGTAAAACGTATGAGTGCTTCCATTGCTTCTGTGTCAGTTGCATTCGTATAATGGACTCTACCAATATCGTTATAGTATGAATGTTCTGGACCAATGCCGGGATAATCTAAGCCAGCTGAAATAGAATGTGCAAGTTCTATTTGACCGTGTCTATCTTGAATAAGATACATTTTTGCGCCATGTAGTACACCTGGTTTACCTTTGCCTATAGCAAGTGCATGTTTGTTTGTATTTGCACCTTCCCCAGCAGCTTCAACCCCATATAATTGGACTTCATCTTTTATAAAAGGATAAAATGTTCCTATCGCGTTAGAGCCACCTCCAACACAAGCAACAACGGCATTAGGCAAGCGGCCTTCTTTTTCTAATATTTGTGTTTTAATTTCATTTCCGATAACACTTTGAAAATCTCTTACTATCGTAGGAAATGGATCAGGTCCTAGTGCTGAACCGAGTAAATAATGTGTATCATCAACATGACTAACCCAGTATTGTAATGCTTTATTAACGGCGTCTGATAATGTCCCTTGACCATCTTCAACTGAGACTACCTTTGCGCCTAAGAGTTCCATACGAAACACGTTTAGTTGTTGACGTTGGATATCTTCTTTCCCCATAAATACAATTAGTTCCATATCGAATAATGCTGCAACGGTTGCACTTGCTACACCATGTTGTCCTGCACCAGTTTCCGCTACCAATTTACGTTTGCCCATACGTTTTGCCAGTAAAGCTTGTCCAAGCGCATTATTTATTTTATGAGCACCAGTGTGATTTAAATCTTCACGTTTTAAATATATCTTTGCGCCGCCTAAACGTTGTGTGTAAGATTGTGCAAAGGTTAATGGTGTGGCTCGACCTACGTATTCAGTTAAATAATCATTTAGCTCTTGTTGAAATTGAGGATCTTTTTTTGCTTTATTATAAGCTTGTTTTAATTCTAATACTGCTGGCATTAATGTTTCTGGTACAAATTGTCCACCGTATTCGCCAAAAAAACCTAATTGATCTGCTTCTGTTTGAATATTGTTATACATGATAAATCGCTCCTTTAACATGTTGAATGATTGCTTTCATTTTATTTAAATCTTTATGATTGTCTGTTTCTATACCGCTAGAAATATCGTATCCAGCATGGCTCAAATTTAAGGTTTCAATATATTTTATTTTGTTCAACGTAAGCCCACCAGCTATTAAATAATTTATATCTGTAGGTAAAGACTTTAAAATCTGCCAATCATATGACTGTCCTGTGCCACCATATGAAGCAGATGGAGTATCAATAATAAAACTATCTGCAACCTCTCGATAATATTTAATTTGTTTAAGTAGTTGTGAGTTAGCAGGTAAAGCTTTAATTATTTTAATATTCTTGAAATTCTGTTTAGTTTTAGAGATAAGTTTAATATTTTCAGTTCCATGAAACTGTACGCAATTAATCTGCGCATATTGAAGTATATATTGCAAATTGTCCCATGATGGATTAACGACGACTAATACACATTCAATTGCTTTGGGAATTAGCTGTGATAAATAAGCGATTGTATCAGCTTGAATATGACGCTTACTTTTATCATAATAAACCATTCCTAGTGCATCGATGTTGAGTTGTTGTGCATTTAAAATATCTTGTTTTGTTTGGAAACCGCAAAATTTTAATTTCATAAATTTACCTTTTCTAACATAAGACTTGGCAAGAATTCAGAGATATTTGTGCAATTCATTAAAGCACCGCCAATGAGTATACCAGATATTCCTGTCTGTACTATTGATAGCACGTCTTCTCTCGAATGGATACCACTTTCAGAAATGTAGAATCTGCCAGAATGTTTTTGACGTAATATTTGATTGGTATGTTCTACATGAGTGTTAAAAGTTGTTAAATCCCTATTATTAATTCCGATTAATGATGCATTAAGTTGATGCGCACGTTGTAATTCTTTAATGCTGTGGACCTCAACCAGTACTTCCAAACCTAGTTTATGTGCATATTTGTAAAGTTGTTTTAGTTTACTATCTGTTAAACAATGAACGATTAGTAATATCATTGAGGCCCCAGCTTTCTTTGCAACATCGATTTGTATCGTATCAATAATAAAATCTTTACAAAGTATAGGAAGTGTTGTATGGCTGTATAAGTTTTGTAGACGTTCAAAGCTTCCATCGAAATAATGTTCATCCGTTAATATAGAAATTGCAGCTGCGCCATTAGCCTCATATTCTTGAACTTGTTTAACTAAATCTTTTACATTGAATTTTGGAACTGAAGGACTTTTCGTTTTAATTTCAGCAATGATAGATAAATGTTTACTTTTGCTAAGTGTAGATTTAAATGTAGGCTTATTTATTGGCGTTAAATCTTTTAATGATTTTAGTTTGTTGTCATAGTAACCATTAGCTAATAGTCTTTTTTTATAATCAACAATTTCAGTTAAAATAGTCATCATTACGCATTCCCTTCTACAATTAAGCATTGTTTCATAGCAAGTCCATTGTCTATTAAATACTCAGCTATTGATATTCCAGCTTGAATGCTATGTACTTTTTCAGCGACATAAAGTGCAATTGCTGCATTAAGGACGACAACATCTCTTTTTGATGATCTGTCTTTTCCGTTTAAAATATCTAAGGTAATACGTCTATTTTCTTCTGGGCTACCTCCTTTAAGTTCGCTATCAGGTGCATATGAAAATCCTAAGTCTTGTGCATTTAATGTGTAGTGGTTTACGTTACCATTTTCATCTAGTTCATAAATTAAATTATTACCTGATAATGTGGCTTCATCCATGCCGTGCGCACCATGTAAGACAATTGCTCTACGTCGTCCTAAATCTTTTAAAGTATGGATGATTGAGTCCAATTGGTTTGGATCAAAGACCCCCATAACTTGATAAGTCAGTGCAAAAGGATTAATAATAGGACCTATTAAATTAAAAAATGTCGGTTTACCAATCATTTTTCTTACTGGTTGAATATATTTCATTACAGGATATGCTTCAGGTGCACTTACAAAGGCTAAACCTTTATTATCTAAGCGTTGACTTACGTCTTCAACTTTGGTTGTTTGAATATTAAGTTGTTGTAGTAAATCAGTGCTGCCAGAATGTGATGTTATACTTTTGTTTCCATGTTTAATAATTGGCACGCCTGCTGCTGCAACAATAAATGCAACGGTTGTAGAAATATTAAAACTATTTGATTTATCTCCGCCAGTGCCACAGACACACATTGCACCTGGGTAGGATGGTTGGACAGGGTACATCGTTTGAATTAAGCTGCGAACCAGATGTGTTAATTCTTTCTGTTGTAGTTCTCTGTCTGTAAATGTTTGTAACAACTCAACTTTGTCATGGTTTTCCACTTTGGGATCAATGAGTATTTTAATCAAGTTGTTAGCATCTGCTTGAGAAAATGGGTGATGGTTAGTTAGTGATTCTGTTGATTTCATATTGTTGTCAGCCTTTCTGTGTGATGTTTAAGAAATTAGTAATAATTTGTTCTCCATAATCGGTGGCGAATGATTCTGGATGATATTGTAAGCCATAATGCGGACGTTTATTGTGCTCATATGATTGAATAGAATCTTCCGTTTTTCCTGTAATGATTAAATTTTTAGGAAAATGATTGGCATCTGAAATAAGTGAATGGTAACGCATGATATTAAATGACGAAGGACACCCTTTATACAATAATGATGAATAAGTTTGGTGCATAATATCGACTTTACCATGCATGACAGTGTCAGATTGGATTACTCGACCACCGTAATAACAAGTCAACGCTTGTGCGCCTAAACAAACGCCTAATATTGGTAAATTTTTGTATGTTTCTATTATTTGTAACAGATAATTGTTATCTAAAGGATGGCCTGGACCAGGGGAAATAATAACACCAGATACCGTTTCTTGATATGTTAATGCATCTGGATCGTCAGGATATTTTACGATGACATTTTGATGTTTTGACACTATGTCAACTAAGTTATAGGTAAATGAATCATAGTTATCGATAATTAATATCATGGTGTGACCTCCAATAAACTTTTTGCTTTTAATTGCGTTTCTCGTAATTCTTTTTCAGGAATCGAATCATAAACAACACCGCAACCTGCTTCAACATGAACTTCTTTGTCATCTATTAGCATTGTACGTATAGCAAGTGCAAAATCTAAATCTTGATTACAATTTATGTAGCCAATGCCCCCACTATAGATGCCACGTTTATATGGGTGGCTTTCATAAATCCGTTGAATAGCACGTAATTTTGGTGCGCCTGATACAGTGCCAGTTGGCAATAAACTTGCAATTATAGTCATCGGTGATAATGATTTATCGACATTGCCTCGTACTTCACTAACGATATGCATCACATGCTCGTATTTTTCAATTTCCATAAGTTTTAATATGCTGGTTGAACCTGGTAGCGCTATTCTATTGATATCATTTCTACCTAAGTCAACAAGCATACTGTGCTCGCTGCGCTCTTTAGAATCATTGAGTAGTTGTTGTGCATGAGCTAAATCTTCATCTGGTGTTGTACCACGTTGAATTGTTCCAGCTATAGGATTAGTGTAAACTTTATCTTTATGAACTTTGACAAAGCTTTCAGGAGAACTACCTATGATAATAGGCTCATCCATATTAATATAGTACATGTAAGGACTTGGATTTTGTCTTTTCAAATTTTGATACAATTGAAATGTTAATTGATGTAACTGATTGCCAAAGTGATGTTGATAACTGTAGATGCGTGATGGGACAACTTGAAACATATCTCCAGATTGAATTTTTTGTTTATATTGGCTAATCATATTTAAAAACGATGTTTTATCAATATTGCTTGTTATAACTTTATGATGTTGAAAATCAATAGTTTGATGAAGCGGTTGAATATTGTAGAGTCTTTTTATATTATTCTCAACACGTGCTTCTAATTGTTCTTGTGATGCTAATGAAAATTGATTGGTCGCAATGACATACAAATCATCTTTATAATGATCAAATACATATACATCTTCAATCATGAAAAATCTTGCATCATGTTCATTGTTTAACTTGAGTGGTGTTTTTTTCAAAATTGGAAATTCATGGCGTGCTAAATCAAAACTACATGAACCAATAAATCCTGAAATAAAGGGTAAGTCCTGCAAGTCAGAATGCGATATGGACTCATTAAATTGATTTATATAATTTTTAAAATAATCATAAAAATGAGTTGTTATCGTTTCTGATTGTTGCTGCGTCTTAATTTCTAAAAAATCATCATATAGTGTTATTGTGCCGTAATAATCTAAAGCAACAATTGAGTAGCGACCTTTGACCTGAGTTTGATTAGCACTTTCTAAAATAATCTTTTTCATACTTAATTGTGCAAGTGCTTCTGGCGTCATCGTTGCCTTCAAAACTTTGTAATAAATTTTCATTTTAAGCTCCTTCCATAAAAAAACAGCATCCTCTATACAAAAGGACGCTGTTGCGCGGTACCACCTTGATTAACAATATAGGTTAGATATTGTTCACTTTAAAATATAATATTGATAAAATTTACTGAACCCAATTTCATCATTCAAGGTGTTAGTTTTCATCAACCACTAACTTTCTAAAACTACCGTATAAACAACTACTAATTTCAGTAATTAAAGCGTAAAAAAACACGTTAACGCTAAACACATAAGGACGCGTTACCGTGGTGCCACCTTAATTAACAATATACATTGCTCACTCATTAATATGGTTTCGCTTTCCTAGGGTGTTGTCTCAGTCTCGGCTCTAACTAGCATTACTTCCTCAAGCGTCATGCCATATACGATATATATGTGTGTGATTTTACAACTTTTGTTTTTTACTTTTAAATTATGTTACTTAACTAAAGTTAGTCGCAAGATATTTACCTGAGACAAATAGTTCATGTTCATTACAAATTGACAATATATTTTGTAACGTATTGGCGTATGTCATTTTATCAAATAATGACTCTGTATCTAGTGGTACGTTGGTATATATTTCAGCAAGTTGTTTAGAAAGTTTTAAGTCATCAATATGACTATTAATCTTTGTTTGTTGGCCTTGGGTTAGCTTACTAATATTACTAAGGACACCTTCGACACTTTGATGCTCTTTTATTAACTTAAGTGCCGTTTTTTCACCTATACCTTTAACTCCAGGATAGCCGTCTGCTGTATCTCCCATGAAAGCTTTAACATCAATGAATTGCTTTGGTGTAATTCCATAATCTTCAAGAAAACGTTCAAGTGTGTAACGATTATATATATTAAAGCCTTTTTTGGTTAACCAAACTTCTACATTAGGATTGATACATTGCAATATATCTTTGTCCCCAGTAATAATAAATACCTCATTTTGATCTGAATAAGTTTGGGCTAAGCTACCTATAACATCATCAGCTTCATAATTGACAACACCAATATTTACAAAACCAAACTGAGTTGCGATTTCTTTGACATAATCAAATTGTGGAATGAGTTCATTTGGTGGTGCAGGACGGTTTTGCTTATATGAAGCATACATTTGATTTCTAAATGTTTCTTGTCCCATATCCCAGCAAACTGCAACATGACTTGGTGCTATATCATGAATAGCTGAAAAAATGTGTCTTACAAAACCTTGAACGCCATTTGTAGGTATACCTTTCGAATTATACATAAATTGATTGTGTAAGCTTGTTGCGTAAAAATGTCTAAATAATAATGCCATACCATCTACTAGTAATACTCTATTCGTCATAAGTGCGGCCTTCTTTCCCTTGTAAAATATGATCTAATTGACGCGCTGCATGTTCTATAGATGTGATAAGTTGATTATCCAGTTTAAATGATAAAAGTGTTTGAATTTGTGTCTGTACTTCGTTTTCTAAGTCTAAAAATACATGTTCATATTGATCTTCCATGTCCTTTATGACTTTTTGGAGCTTGTGACGTAAGTCGTTTAAACCATTTTGTATTAAATGTAAGGTTTGCTGTGCAATATTTTGTTGTATTTTTCTTTGAATATTATGATTTAAAATATTACGTTTTGTTAGATTTTTAGGTAATACCTTTAACATATCTTCTAATTCAATAGTAAGTATCGGTGTATTGCTAATTTCAATATTAATATTTAGTTCAGGTTGAATGAAAATATGAACTTGTTCTAATTTTTTTAATACTGGAGATAGTTGACGTTCTATATCTTGTTGGAAATGTTTTTTAATTCGTTCAGTAATAAGTGTTTGTTCTAAGTAAAAACGTTGGTGAATTTGAGTTAAATAGTCTTTTGTGGCGTCTGACTTTTGTTTTGAGAAGTCAGGATGCTGAGTCAATTGACTATTAAAAACACTTTTAACGTCGTCTAATAATTGCAATTTTAATCTATCATTTAAATAATAAATTTGGTCATCAATTTCATTAATAGATAATTGACTTGATGTTGTTATGAGTTGTGTAGCAACATGTGTTTCTTGCTGATATTGTTGTAATTTATTATTTCGAGTTCTTAGTTGTGCTTCGTTGTTATAATAATCATCAATTAATTCTGCATAGGCCTGTTTAATTTGTGCTAATTGATGTATCATTTGTGTTTCTAAAATAGACTTTGCTTCTACTTTTGCAAAATAATCAATACTATCTCTTAAGTTAATGATGCCTTCATCATTTCTTTTAAGGCCGATGCGACTTGATACTGTATAAATTTCAGACTTTAAACCCACCTGATTTAAAGCATTAAAAACATATTCTTTTACACTATCAATGTCATTTTTTGATTCTGCTAAGTCAATTGCATTTACTATCATTTTAAACGATTGATGATCATTTAATTGATTCATTGCCTTCATGTGTTCTATAAAGGCCTTATCATTATCTGTAAATGAGTGATTAAAGTAGCTAACATAGAGAATTAAATCTGCCGAAGTTAAAATTTGTTCAGTTTCATTAGTATGACGTTGGTTATTTGAATGTAAACCTAATGAATCAACAATAATTTTATCCTGTAACCATTCGATTGGCAGTTTTAAGTGTACAGTTTTTACGAAAGCGGCATACGCATCTTCAGAACTCCATTTTTTAATTTCTGCTTGTTCAATATTATGTTTTGTACCTTGAGTGAGCATAGTTTGATACAATGAAGCATGTTTTTCAATAGCATTGATAAATGCAAGTTGATTTTTAGGTAATTTTTGTTTGATTTGATTTAAATCACTTTTTAACAGTGCTTCAAGGCTATCAAATGATAAGTGATGATACTTCAGTATATCGTTTAATTCGGCTACTAATTGGTCATTTGTTTTTAACGTGATATAACTTTGTTCACCATATGACAATTCGGTAGTGGCTGCAGTTGTAGGATTAGGAGAACTAACTAAATATGTATCTCCAAGTAAAGCATTAATTAAACTGCTTTTTCCTGCACTAAATGTGCCAAATACTGCTATTTTTACTATGTTTTGGTTCATGCGTTTTAAAGTGTCTTGAATATCCATTTTTGTTTGTTTAAAAAGTGGTATATCTTTTATGATGTTTAAGCCTTCAGCTATATCGGCATGTTGTGTTTTTTCTTTATGCTTAACTGTTTCCATATGAGCGTGTTCATGTGAATCTGTAGTTTCTGATAACATATAATTTGTTTCGGTGCGTCCGATGAGTTTATCTAAAGAATCATCCAAATGTATATAATAATGACGATAATTCTTTGTTGTGAGAGACTCTTTTAACTGTTTTAATTCAATAAACCGTTCATAAATCGTTAAATCATTGTCTGCATCATCAGATAAATCGTTAGCTTGAGCATACTTAGATGCCTGCTCAAATAATGGTTCAGATTCTTGTTCTACAAATTTACGAATGGCCTTTAATGTATCATCAGAAAATGTAAGTACATAGGTATTACTAATTGCTGTTTGAGGTTGGTATAAAGATGATACCAAGGCTTCATCGATGTGATAATGTTGATTTAATATGTTTGAAGTTACTGTACTATTATTGATGAAGCGCGTTAAAAAGGACATATCTTCTCGCATAGGTTGACGTATTTGCTGATTGACTTTGTCTTGTAACATATCGATTACAAGTTTAAGGCGACGTTGTTGTTCCTCTTCCTTCTTTTTCTTCTTATTTAGAAAACCGTGCACTTTAAAATCTTTTGACATACTTTCTAGATAAAATCGTATTTGTTCACGCATATCGTGTGTCATGATATATGCATTTTCAAGTATGTCTTTCCGTTTCATTTTAAGAAAACGCAATAATTCTTGTGGATTATTTAACATCTTTGCTTCTTCGCTTACAGCTTGATTTTGTTGAAAACGTAAATATGCTTCTTGAAAATCTTGTTCCTCAATATCCAAAGTTTCTAAAATATTTTGAAGCTCACTTTGAATATATGACAGTTGTGAATGCGCGATAAAATCTAACGTTCGCTCGACGTATTGATTAATGGATTCTCTATGTTCATCCATAGTTACTAAGTCACGTGACAGGTCTTTTAATTGATTATGTGGATGTTCAAATTTAGAGACATAGTAAATTTGCTCTACATTGATATCCCATTCTTTAATGGATTGTGCTACCTTTTTCTTAAATGTATCGAAGCTTAGTTCTTCTTCCTGGTGTTTATCAATTTGATTAATAACAAATACTACGGGCAATCCTGCTTCGTTCATCCGTTTTAAAAATTTGAAATTCAAAGCTGATTGCACATGATTGTAGTCGACTGTATAAACGATAAGATTGCTTGTATACATATATTGTTCGGTTGAAGATAAATGTGTTGATATATTTGAATCTACACCAGGTGTATCTTGCAATGTAAATCCTGGTTTGAATTTTGTTGAGTTAATTGCAATTTCTATTGATTCGACATCTACATTTAACCTATTCATCTGTTTGACTTCATCATACGTCTTAAGTCTGGTATATTGCTGACCGGTAATATTAGCAATAATCCCCTCTTCTTCTGCAACAGACACAATGGCTGTATTACTTGTTGTTGGAACAGGAGAACTTGGTAGTATATCTTGTTCTAATAGTAAATTGATAAGTGTAGATTTACCGGCTGAAAAATGACCGACAAATGAAATGGTAAATTGATTTAAATATACTTTTTTAATAACTTGGTTAATTGTGTTAATTAATTGTTTGTTGTTAGATTTTTCTATTTCTTTTTTTAGTTTATATAAATGGTCTAATTGACTTTGATTTATCATAAGCGCTTCCCCTTTGTCACAGTACATAGCTTTATTTTACAAATAAATATGTGCATTAATAAAGTGAAAATGGCTGGAAAATGAATATAAACAAAAAGAATTACAGTCAAAAATGATTTCAATGTTTTTCACAACAACGATTAAGAACGCAAAGCGCTTAATAAAACACTTTACGTTCTTGAAAATTTTTTTGAGTTTTTTAAAAGTTGATGTGGCTGTACAGCTTTAATTTAATTATTTTTCGACATAGTGACTTGGATTACTACATCCATGCTGGTTTGTCTCCATCAGTATTTGGCTTGTTTACGCCAATATTTTCTTTGGAGTGCAGCGATGGATTTTTTGCTATTTTAACTGCTAAATTAGCAACACTTTTTCTTGATACTTCTGTACCTTTAAATTGCTCTCCTTTTTGGGTCACTTCATAATCGGTTTCATTTTTAAATGTAAACCAGGCTGGACGAATAATTGTATAGTCTAAATTTGAAGCTTCGATAATATCAGCTGCTTTACGGTATTTTAGCAATTTATTACCAAATTGTTCTTTATTAAATTGATTGAATTTATCTGGTAATTCATCATAAATTCCTGGAGCAGCGATAAAGATAAGGCGAGAAACATTTTTTTGTGCCATTGCATTTACAATAGCTGTTGCTTCAGCGTCCATAGAGCCTGATAGACTAGCAAAGACAACATCTACTTTATCCAGCGCTTTAACGATATCTTGTTCATTTTTAGCGTCACCTTCATATACCGTGATGCGATTTGATCTATAGTCGGGTATACGATGCGCATTTCTTAAAAATAAATCTACATTATAAGTTGTATTTTCCAAAAATATTTTAGTAGCTTCAATGGAAACTTTACCATTGGCACCGATAATTAAAACAGTCTTCATATTTATCTCTCCTAACTATGATGTAATTCTTCTGTATATGTTAACTAAAAACTCAGTTATCCTTACTTTACAATAGTAATGATAAGAGTGCGAATGAATTATTTGTGACTAAATTTGTTATTGCAGATTAATATTGCGGTTTTTTACCCCAATATTGATAATAATTACATTCGATATAACCGTTAAATAATTTACGACGTTTTGTCGCTTTACGATTAGCTAAAAACTCAAATTCTTTATTGCTCGTTAAAATGTAAGTTGATAAGAAGGGATGCTGTGCCATCAATTTACCAATGTAACGATACATTGTTTCGACCTCTTCTCTATCGCCGATACGTTCACCATATGGTGGATTGCCTATTAATGCCATTGGTTCTTCACGATGAATAGTTAGTGTATTCACATCTTTAACTTCAAATTGAATGATATCACTTAATCCTACCTCTGCAGCGTTACGTTTAGCAATTTCAATCATATCTGGATCGATATCATAGGCATAGACTTCGACTTCTTTATCATAATCTGCTTGTTGGTCGGCTTCGTTACGCAGTTTTTCATAAAGATCTTCTGGAATAATATGCCATGCTTCAGATACAAATTCCCTATTAAACCCTGGCGCAATATTTTGTGCTATAAGACATGCTTCAATAGCTATTGTTCCTGAACCACAAAAAGGATCGATTAATGGTGTTTGTCCTGTCCAATTTGCTAATTTTATCAAACTTGCAGCTAAAGTTTCTTTTATAGGTGCTTCACCTTGAGCTAAACGATAACCCCGTTTATTTAGCCCAGAACCAGAGGTATCTATCGTTAATAACACATTATCTTTTAAAATCGATACTTCCACAGGGAATTTTGCACCTGTTTCATTTAGCCATCCAGATTCTTGATAAGCATATTTTAAGCGTTCAACAATCGCTTTTTTAGTTATAGCTTGGCAATCAGGTACGCTGTAGAGTGTTGATTTAACGCTTTTTCCTTGGACTGGAAAGCTGCCATCTTTATCAATAATAGTTTCCCATGGTAATGATTTTGTTTGTTCAAATAATTGTTCGAAAGTTGTCGCATTAAAACGACCAACTACAATTTTTACTCGATCAGCGGTACGTAACCAAAGATTGCATTTTACTATGGCAGATTCATCGCCTTCAAAGAATATACGCCCGTTTTCTACCTGAGTTTCATAGCCTAGGTCTTGAATTTCTTTTGCGACCACTGCTTCTAATCCCATTGGACAAACAGCTAATAATTGAAACATGTTTAATCTCCTTTAATTAAGTGATTTCAAAGTCTATTTTAACGAATAATCATAGTTCTGAATAGTTTAGTAATGAAATTACATGAAAAAAGCTCTCCGCACAAAGGGAGAGCTAAACTAGTAAATGATATTTCTGTAAGCCATGTTCTGTTCCGTTGTACTCATAATGTGTACTAGCTGCACTGGTACGCGGGTGGTAATCATCTGTCTACCTATCATCTTATTTCAGATGAAATGTGTCTCGTTTATACGTTGAATTCCGCTAAACAAGTGCTCCTACCTAATTTGGATTGCTCACTCGAGGGGTTTACCGCGTTCCACCTTTTATATTTCTATAAAAGCTACGTCACTGTGGCACTTTCAAATTAATTTAACCTTATCTGATGACTTAGGTTATTTCATTGCCGTCAAATTAATGCCTTGATTTATTATTTCATCAAGCACGAACACTACAATCATCTCAGATTGTGTGAGCATGGACTTTCCTCTATATTGCTATAGCGATTACCCAAAATATCACTTTTGCGATTATACCATATTATATTTCTTAGTAACAAACGTAAATGTCTTTATTTACCAAATACAGCTTTTTCAAGATTTGAAATTCTTTTTAAAATATCGACGTTATTGTTGTTAGAGTTGGCACTGCCAGAAGCGAAAGATTTGTTGTCTTGGGGTCTAGATGTTGCTACACGTAATCTTAATTCTTCCAGTTCTTTTTTTAATTTGTTATTTTCTTCTGATAATTTTACAACTTCACTGTTCATATCTGCCATCTTTTGATAGTCAGTAATAATGTCATCCAGAAAAGCGTCTACTTCTTCTCTTCTGTAGCCACGTGCCATAGTTTTTTCGAAATCTTTCTCATAAATATCTTTAGCTGATAGCTTTAAAGATACATCTGCCATTTTATCCACCTCATTTTTCAAAACTTTAATCTTCAGCCCACTGTAAATCATTAATGAAATCTTGTAATTCATCAAACGTCACAATATCACAAGTATAGTTTGTTTTAGACATAAAATCAACTAACATCGCTTTAAAAAACTTGGGACTCCCCTCTTGCTCTTCATCATAAATAAGTAGCGTCAAATCAGAATGTTCCAGCATAAAGCGGTCAGCCTGTTTAAACTGAAAAGCCCCCTTATATTGACTATGATAAATACTATCCACATAATCTGCTTTGGCTACCAGTTGGTTATAGACTAATTGATTTTGCTCATTCCAGCGTTGCGTATGACCTTCAAATGGTGTGATAATCGCTAATTTTAGTTCGGGATATTGTGCTTTCAACTCAATAACAACTTGAGCTGTCCACAGTTCTATACCCATTTGACCTTGAATTAACACCCATTCTAGTCCTTCATCAAGATAATTTATTAATTTATGACGTATAAATTGTTTTAAATAATAAACTTCCGGAGCGTCATCTTTAAAAATATTCAACTCAAATGATTTATAACCAGTTATATAAATTGTTTTTACCATATTATTCCCCAATTTCAAGTTGTGATGCCATGTAATTTAAAACATAAGTCACATTTTTAAATTTCTCATTAAAAAGTTTGCGACTTGTTCTATAATAATGACATTCAACTGATAATTCTTTCACCATTTGTAAAAATATCTGCCATTTATATTCATTTAAATAAGGTAATGTTACGATGTCATCTTTATAATAGGAAAACTGTGTAAGAAGAGAATCTATTTGCGTGGCATAAGGCTTTACATAACGGTCAAAATCATAATTGCACTGTGATTTTTTAACTTTATTATAGGTAGATTTTATATATTTTAATTCATCATTTAATTGATTAATATATTGTTGCATTTAGGCCTCCCATAAATAAATTTAACATAATTACACAGTGACGTCATTTTAGTATCTTTTTCAGTGTTATTTATGACACATCATTAACTAAATTAACTGAAATATTGTGTTAATTGGCAATAAACGTTAAAATGAAGTGGTTAATGTATAGATTGATATTTTATACATTATTCTCATATAAAAGTTTGGAACATTAAAATGCCTCATGTATAATAAGAAGGGTTTATAACCAAACTGGTGGTGAAAGTAATGAATTATCCAAACGGGAAACCATTTAATTCAAATAAGACTAAGGTCGGACGCAATGATGCCACTATTTCAGGTAATATAGAATATGGTGGGCGCGGAATGTCTTTGGAAAAAGATATAGAATTATCTAATTCTTATTATTTAGACAAAGATATAGCTGTTATTCACAAGAAACCTACACCAGTGCAAATTGTGAATGTTCATTATCCGAAACGAAGTAAAGCAGTTATAAATGAAGCTTACTTTCGTACGCCTTCAACAACTGACTATAATGGTGTTTATCGAAGTCATTATATCGATTTTGAGGCAAAGGAAACGAAAAATAAAACGTCTTTCCCATTAAACAACATTCATGATCATCAAGTTGCGCATATGCAAAAAGCACATGTCCAGCGCGGTATTGTGTTCTTAATTATGCGATTTAAAGTACTTGATGAAGTGTATCTTCTTCCCTATTCTAAGTTTGAATATTTCTGGAAAAGGTACAAAGCGGATGTTAAAAAGTCGATAACAGTTGAAGAAATACGAAAAAATGGTTACCATATTCCTTATCAGTATCAACCTAGATTAGATTACCTCAAAGCTGTTGATAAGTTGATATTAGATGAAAGTGAGGACCGCGTATGACGGAAAAGCAAGGATCTTCTCAACCTAAGAAAGGTAATAATGGGAAATCCAAACAAAAACAGAATAAAAGTGTGAAGAGAACGATTATTAAGATTATAGGTTTTATGTTTATTGCCTTTATCATTCTCGCACTATTAGGTATTTTACTTTTTGCTTATTATGCATGGAAAGCACCCGCATTTACAGAATCGAAATTACAAGATCCTGCGCCTGCTAAAATCTATGATAAAAATGGCAAATTAGTTAAAACACTCGACAATGGTGCTAGACGAGAGCATGTTGATTTGAAGAATGTACCGAAAAACATGAGAAATGCAGTTTTAGCAACTGAAGATAATCGTTTTTATGAACACGGTGCACTTGATTATAAACGTTTATTTGGGGCCGTAGGTAAAAACTTGACTGGTGGCTTTGGTTCACAAGGTGCTTCAACATTGACCCAACAAGTTGTCAAACGATCATTTTTATCAGAAGAGAAATCTATTGGTCGTAAAGCACAGGAAGCATACCTTTCATATCGGTTAGAGCAAGAGTATAGTAAAGATGACATTTTCCAAATGTATCTAAATAAGATTTACTATTCTGATGGTGTATATGGTATTAAAGCTGCAGCTAAATATTATTTCAATAAAGACTTAAAAGATTTAAATTTAGCCGAAGAAGCATATTTAGCTGGTTTACCACAAGTTCCAAATGTTTATAACATTTATGATCATCCAAAAGAAGCAGAAAATCGTAAGGATACAGTTCTTTATTTAATGCATTATCACAATCGCATTAGTAAAAAAGAATGGGAACAAGCGAAGAAAACATCTTTAAAAGATAATCTCGTTCAACGTAGTACAAAAGAACGTCAAACTGGTACGAAAAATCAAGATACGGATTACGATTCTTATGTTAACTTTGTAAAATCTGAACTTATGAATAATGATAAGTTTAAAAATCAAAATCTTGGTGATGTTTTACAAAGCGGAATCAAAATCTATACAAACATGGATAAAGATGTCCAAAAAACATTACAAAATCGTATAGACAACGGTAACTTCTACAAAAATGATGATCAGCAAGTTGGTTCTTCAATTGTAGACAGCAAAACTGGCGGATTAGTTGCTATTTCAGGTGGACGTAATTTCAGAGATGTCGTCGATCGAAACCAAGCTACTGACCCTCACCCTACTGGTTCATCATTAAAACCATTCTTAGCATATGGTCCAGCAATTGAAAATATGCAATGGGCTACAAATCATGCTATTCAAGATGAATCTAGTTATCAAGTTGAAGGTTCTACATTTAGAAACTACGATCAAAAAGGTCATGGAACAGTATCAATGTATGATGCTATTCGACAAAGTTTCAATATACCAGCTTTAAAAACATGGCAAGCAACACGTTCTCAAGCTGGTAACAATGCACCGAAGAAATTTGCATCAAAAGTTGGACTTGATTACAAGAATGAAATTGGTCCGTCTGAAGTACTAGGTGGTTCTTCATCAGAATTCTCACCTACTCAATTAGCTTCAGCATTTGCGTCAATTGCAAATGGAGGAACATACAATAATGCACATTCTATTCAAAAAGTTGTGACTGCAGACGGCGAAACAATTGAATATGATCATTCTAGTCATAAAGCAATGAAAGACTATACGGCTTACATGTTGGCTGAAATGCTTAAAGGTACGTTTTCAGCATATGGTTCAGCATATGGACATGGTGTTTCTGGCGTTAATATTGCAGCGAAAACTGGTACTGGAACATATGGTGAAGAAGTTTATCAAAAATATAATTTACCAGATAGTGCAGCTAAAGATGTATGGATTAATGGTTTCACTCCAAAATACAGTATGTCAGTGTGGATGGGCTTTAAAGAAGTTAAACAATATGGTACAAATTCATTTGTTGGTCATTCTGAACAAGAATATCCACAATATTTACTAGAAGAAGTGATGTCTGATATTTCACCAAGAGACGGTTCAGACTTTAGTAAACCTGACTCTGTAAGTGGTAGTAATAAAGAATCATTATCAGTAGCTAATCACCCTGATAATAATACAACAGGACGAAAAGTTTATGGAAGTAGCGGTTCTAGCGACAGTACTTCAAGCTCAAATCGTTCAAGTAATTCAAACACATCAAGTGGAGCAAGAAACAACTCAAGCAGCACAGGTGGTTTAAGCTCAGTTTTCGGACGATAATAAATTCGTCATAAATGAAATTCCCTCTAAAGCTTTCTTAATTATTTAAGAGATGCTTTAGAGGGAATTTTTTATTATTTAATGCACATTTATGATTTACGGAATTTCAATCTTGTTTGATAGCTTGCAGCCATTTTTATTAATTCGCTTTTTAATGTTTTCATTTGTCTGTAACCCATAAAATGGTATTTTCTAGTTAATAGATATTGATAGCGTTCGTAGAAATTCATTGGAACGATAGGATAAAGTGAGAGTGATTCAAAATCAATTGCAGAAATTTGATTGATTTGTTTGAAGTAATCTATTAACAGTTGAAAATATGCATCAACTACTGGTTTGGCTTCAGCTGAATTTAAATTTCTGGTAGCTGCAAATTGTTCAAGTTGTTGTTCTAATACTTCAAAATCTTGCTTTTCTATCATCTGAAATCACGCTTTCTTTAATTTAAGTTTATATCGTTTTTGTCCTTCTCTACAATCATCAAACAATGGGCATATGTCACATTTTGGTTTTCTTGCAATACAATGATAACGGCCGAAAAATATTAATTGATGATGGCTTTTATTCCAGCGGTCCCTTGGGATTATTGAGCATAACCTATCTTCTACTTGTCGCACATTATCTTTCCATCTATTGATACCTAAGCGTTTTGAGACACGTTCGACATGGGTGTCGACGGCTAAAGCTGGTTCTCCGAATGCTACACTCATCACCACATTTGCCGTTTTACGTCCAACTCCTGCTAAACTTTCTAGTTCTGCATGAGTTTGGGGAATTTGACCATTAAATTTTTCAAGTAGTGAGGTACATAATTTTTTGATATTTTTTGCTTTATTACGATATAAACCAATAGAACGGATATCTTGTTCTAATTCTTCTAATGGTACAGCTAGATAATCTTCAGGTGTTTTATATTTAGTGAATAATGTAGCGGTTACTTTATTTACTAAGTTATCCGTACATTGGGCTGACAAAAGAACTGCAATTGTCAGTTCGAATGCATTATTATGCCTTAGTTCGCATTCTGCATTTGGAAACATATCAGCGATAATATCGATCATTTTTAGCGCTTTCTTTTTACTTATCATCTAAGTTCTCTCCATTTAACCAGTCAAATTTAGGGACTTCTTTAACTGTATGTTTCATTTTAGGCTTATGAAACTGTTCACGAATTTTATTTGTATCATCGATTGTTTTTACATTATTTTTCTTCCAATTAAGCAGTATTCGATCCATATATTTAAAGCTAAGCTTATTTTGCCCCACTGCTTCATCCAAAGCTGCTTGGATGATACTAATGTCGTGATGATCCACATCAATCCACTGATTTAACGTTTCAATTTCATAGGGTGATAACGGTCTAGCAAATATTTGTTCTATCAAAGTGAATAACTGTTGGAATTGATTATCTTCTTGCTTATTTTGACTCTTAAGTTCTTGTTGCTTGAGCAAGGATAATAATTTAGTATAAAACGGATCCAAGTTCATATATTCGGTAAATTTACCTTCTTCATCTTTATTCACATTTAATTCCAATAAATCTAATTGGATAAGATGTTGTATAATTGTGGTGATTTCTCTAGAATCTAGTGTCGATCCTTTTCTTAAGGCTTCTATTGAGGGCTGTTTATTAGAAGTTTCTGCAGCATAAATTAATTTAATAAGAATAACCAAATCTTGTTCATCCATACCTAATTCACTATAATGATCAAATAATTCTCTTCTTAATACGACTGGTCTTGTCTTGAGTTGAAAGATATCCATATATTATCACCTCAATATATTTAGTTTCTATAAAATGGGAGTGAGACAGTTTGTTATCCCACTCCCCTAACCAAAATTCTAAAGTTGTAGATTGCGAGCATTAATAGGCAATCAGTTTAGCGTTAAAATTGTTTATGCCTAATCAATAAGCTTATCATTTCTTACTTAATAAACATGTAAATGTTATGGATAAAGTCTATTTAGTAAGCGTGGGAATGGTGATGTTTCTCGAACATGTTCAACACCTGATATCCACGCAACTGTTCTTTCTAAACCTAAACCAAAACCACTATGTGGAACGCTACCATAGCGACGCAAATCTAAGTAGTAACTATAGCTTTCCTCATCTAAGTGATATTGCTTGATGCGTTCTTCAAGCAATTCTAAATTGTTAATACGTTCTGAACCACCTATAATTTCACCATAACCTTCTGGCGCGATTAAATCGGCACAAAGCACAGTATTGTTATTGTCTGGATTTGGTTGCATATAAAATGGTTTAATTGATGTTGGATAATTTATGATAAACACTGGCAAGTCATAATGATTAGCAATAGCTGTCTCATGCGGTGCACCGAAATCATCGCCCCATTCGATATCATCAAATCCTTGTTCTTTGAGATAATCAATCGCATCATCATAGGTAATACGAGGAAATGGTGTAGCTACCTTTTCTAATTTTGAAGTATCTCTATCTAATAATTTCAATTCTAAAGTACAATTTTCTAATACGGATTGGACCACATGCGCAACATATTGCTCTTGAACCTCTAAACTTTCAGCATGCGTTGTAAAAGCCATTTCTGCTTCAATCATCCAAAATTCAATTAAATGACGACGTGTTTTAGACTTTTCAGCACGGAACGTTGGACCAAATGAAAAAACATTTCTATGAGCCATAGCCGCAGCTTCAAGATATAATTGACCACTTTGAGATAAAAACGCATCTTGATCAAAGTATTTTGTATGGAATAACTCACTTGTGCCTTCAGGTGCACTTGCCGTTAAAATAGGTGGATCAATTTTAGTATAGCCGTGCGTATCAAAAAATTCATAGGTAGCTCTAATAATTTCATTTCTAATTTTCATAACAGCATGTTGTTTTTTTGAACGCAGCCATAAATGACGGTGGTCCATTAGAAATTCTGTGCCATGATTTTTGGGAGTAATTGGGTAATCATGTGCTTCGTGAATTACTTGAATTGATGTGACTTGCATTTCATAGCCGATATCAGAACGATTATCTTCAGATATCGTACCTGTAACATAAAGTGAAGATTCTTGTGTAATATCTTTAGCAAGTTGGAAAGTCTCTTCATCTACGGCAGACTTAACCACGACACCTTGCATAAAACCAGTACCATCTCGAAGTTGTAAAAATGCAATTTTACCACTTGAACGTTTGTTTGTTAACCAAGCTCCAATTGTTACTTCTTGGTTAAGATGTTGTTTTGCTTGCTTAATTGTTGTCTTCATAACTCGTCTCCTATTGTGTATTTCTGTTTATTAATACTCTTTCATTTTAACAAAAGCACTATGTAAGTTCTAGTTGTCCATATTTTATTTTTACTAGTGTTTCAAGCTTATTTAATCTTATTGAGTAATTTATTGAATTGCTGGATATCACCTTTATTCTGACGATAATCTACAAGTACTTGAGAAAAGAAATTTTTATAGTTACTATGAATTAATCTGTCATCAAATGAAATGATTAAACCTTGATCTTCTTCGTTACGAATTAAACGTCCTAATCCTTGTCTAAATCGTGTAACTGCATCAGGTAATACATATTCTTTAAATGTAGATTTGAACTCTGAATCCATCAGCCAATATTTTGTATTATATTTATTCATAAATGGTAATTTAGCAATCATGACACATTTAATGCCATTTGATTGAAAATCAAAACCTTCAAAAAATGTTGATGTGCCTAAAAGTATTGCTTTATCAAAACTATTGAATTGCTGCACAATTTTATAATTTTGATTTTGTTGTTGTGTCAAGACGATATAATCTTCAAATGATGGTAAGTCATTGATAAGTTCTTGTACCATGTGCATCATTTTATAGCTGGTAAATAGAATGAGACATTTTGATTGCGTTTTTTGTGTATAAACTTCTAAATATTGCACGATTGAAGAAACATAATCTTCAATGCTTAAATAGTTATAAGGTTCTACATCAGTAGGTATAAACACATTTGTATTTTTAAGTTGTGGCATTGGATTTTGAACTTCAAATGTATTAAATGAGACAGTTTCGGTAAACCAATTTTTAAAGGCATCAAACGAATGGTTAAATGTTAAAGTACCAGATATAAAAGTTAAAGATTTAAATTTATCTAAAATTTGTGAGGTTAAAACGTCTTTGACATTATAATCTTTAATAAATAAACGAATGGTCGATTTTTGCTGTAAATTTTTTATGGCAATAAACGTCGTGTGATGTTCTAATAAACTGTTTTCAATTGCCTTGTAGCGTTCATTAAGATATAGGAGTTGTTTTCTAAATGATTTAACAGTTTTATGACTCATACCATTAAAGAATTCCAAGGTTTTATTAACTTTTGTAATGACTTGATGTAAATCATTCAAAATGGATTGTGTATCAAAATCATAGACATAATGGTATCGATGAGTGTCATCATCGTGTGTTTCACTGCTGTGTATAATATCAAACATTGTAGTAAATAAGCGTTCATTTAATTCATGAATATCAGTTATATGAGATTTCAAGCCAAAAACATCAATGGGTGGGATGTCTAATTTTTCTAGAATACGTTGTTGTTCTAAGTGATCAATAGCTTTCAATAATTTTTCATTTTCATTTTTACCGATTAAGCCAAGTTGATATTTTATATCTGCATAGTTCAATTCGTTAGTGACTTGATTTAAAGCATAGTCAGGAAGACGGTGTGCTTCATCTATAATACAATCGTCAAATAATTCATAAATAGAATTTTCGTGATCAGAATGAATGAGGTGTGCATGATTTGTTACACCAATTTGAATGTTTTGTGCATTGCGTTTAATATAATTATAAAAATGAACATCGTTTTTTTCTGGAACATATGTTTCAATTTTTTGGTCAAAGTACATCTTTTGACCGCCTTTTAAATTAAGCTCTTGTATGTCGCCAGTTTCAGTCTCAGTTAGCCAGATGAGCAGTTTCATCTTCAAGATACTTACTTCATAATTGATATTTTCATCTTTCAATATTTGACTGATTAATCCTAATGAAATATATTCACTTTTGCTTTTAATCAATAAGGCATTAATTTTAAATTCTAATGCTTGATTGAGTTCAGGGATATCTTTATAAAGTAGTTGATGCTGTAAAAGCTTTGTATTCGTTGAAATCATGACATGTTTATCCGTTTCAATGTTATACATTAAGGCTGCGAGCAAATAAGCTAAGGACTTGCCACTTCCTAGTGGTGCTTCTATCATGGCTTTATCACTATGCATTAATTGATCAAGAATAATTTCAGATAAGTATAATTGTTGTGGCCTATAAGTTAACTTTAATTGCGCCACTACTTTTGAATATAAGTCTTTTAAAGAGCCATTAAAGTCTGTTTTTGGCGCTTTTAAATCGATTTGTTTTTTATACATAATTTGTTCAAAACGGTCGAATTTGTTACCTGGCAAAGCGTTTTTATATTGGCGTACCATTTCAAACAAAATATGATACAAGTCATATTTTAAGTTTTTGCTTAAATAATATAGTTGTTTTAACGTGTCTAGCGGTAATGTTTCAAACTTTTGAAATGCTTTAATCATTAATTTTGCAGTTGTTGTTGCATCTTCATCGGCACGGTGCGCATTATCTAATGGAATATGGTGTGCCTCTGCCAATTCACTCAGCTGATAACTTTTATCTGTAGGGAAAGCAATTTTAAATAATTCAACAGTATCAATCACCTTTTTGGGTTGAAAATGGATATGATTACGTTTAAATGCCTTTTTAATAAAAGTTAAATCGAAAGAAACATTGTGCGCAACAAACACGGAATCTTTAAGCTGTTTATAGACGTCTTCTGCAACTTCATGAAAATATGGTGCTTGCTTTAACATATCTTCTTCTATTGAAGTGAGCGCTTGTATAAATGGAGGGATTTCTACATCAGTGTTAATCATTGAATGGTAGGTACCTACAATTTTTTGGCCACGAACGAATGTGATACCTATTTGAATAATTTCATCGTAATCAAGCTGGTTACCGGTCGTTTCTAAGTCAACAACGGCGTAACTTGTTTGCCCCATGATTATCTCTCCTTAACTCATGATTATATTTCAATATCTGCACTCATTAAACGGCGCATATTCCCTTGGTTATCTCTGACAATTAAAAAGCCGTTATAATCTATATCTTCCGCTTCACCCATAAATTGCGTGCCATTTTCAGTGAATTTTATTTGACGCTGCCAAATGTTAGATGCTTTGATATATTCATCACGGATGGTATTAAATGGCTGTGTAAGAAACTGTTGATAGCGATAAACAATTTGTGAGATAAGCTGATCAAAAAATGCATAGCGATTAATTTTATGTGTGGCATGGAGGCGTATGCTCGTTGCTCTGGACTTAATTTCTTCTATAAAATCATCTTCAGTATGATTCATATTAATGCCAATACCACAAATGATTGCTTCAACAGCATCGTAATTCGCAACCATTTCAGTTAAGAAGCCGCAAACTTTTTTATCACCGATATAAATATCATTTGGCCATTTTATTTTAACCTCATCATTCGCAAATGCTTGAATAGCATCGCGAATACCTAAAGCAATAAATAGGTTGAACTTAGGCATCATATCAAATGGTACATTAGGTCTTAAAACAACTGACATCCACAAGCCTTTCCCTTTAGAGGAACTCCAATTTCGGTTAAAGCGACCACGTCCTTTTGTTTGTTCATCACTCAATATTAGATAAGATTTAGAATTATTAACTAACATTTGTTTAGCAATTATTTGTGTCGAATCGGCTGTGCGATAAACTTCTATTTGATCAAATATCTGATGTTTGTTAACAATAGGTTTAATAATGCCTAAATACCATTGATCAGGTAACGATTTCAACTGATGTCCTTTGTGATTAATCGATACGATGTCGCAACCTTCGACTTTTAATTGGTCAATAATTTTCTTTACAGCTGCACGTGAGATGTTTAATTGATTGGCAATATGCTGTCCTGAAATGTATGTGTTGTGATGTTGATATAGCATATTAATCACATCTTGACTATATTTCGACATGTTTTTTCACCCACTTCAATATCTGTTCTTTATTATTTTGCACATTGTTGTTGACAATTGCTACTTCAATCATTCTTAATACCGTTTTAATCCAAGGACCACGTTTTTTATTGAAGAAGTTAATTAAATCATAACCACTTATTGCGATATCTTGACGCTGATTTATAATAAGTGATTGTGATATATCGTGAATCACTTCAGGATTAATGATAACAGGATTACCTACTTTTATATGCTGATCTTGAAACATTTGACGATGGTTTAAGATTTCTAATAAAGAATGACTGCCATAGTCATATACTAATAGACGTAAATCTTGTTTTGATTTTATCTTATTCAAAAGTTGAAGCAAAGATAGCAATTGTTTAATCTTTTGTTTCTCGTTGTTACTTATTTTGAGAGAAGTAAGAGAAAATTGACTATTTGTTGCAAACAACAATGATGCAATCCATAGTTCGAAAGACATAGGCTCTGTTACTATAAATTTGTTCATATCTATAGATTCAAAGAATGGGATATGGTTAAACAACCCTAGCTGAATCATATGCTTGTAACTGGATGACACATAATGCCCTTGTATTAATTTTTTTAATTCAACGATAATACGTTCTATAGATAAGTAAGCTGTATCTGCCACACGTTGTTGCATGGCAAGAAATGTTGTTGTATCAATTGTAAAGCCTAATTGAGCCTCGAAACGGAGACCACGTAATATTCGCAGAGCATCTTCTTCAAATCGCTCATGAGGCTCTCCTACCGTTCGGATAATGTGTTGCTTAATATCAGCTTGTCCACCAAAGTAATCGTAGATTTGATAAGATTTGTCCATTGCAATGGCATTCATGGTAAAATCACGACGTTCAACATCTTGATACAAATTTCTGACAAACGTTACCTCACTAGGGCGACGATGGTCTGTATATTCTTCTTCTGCTCGAAATGTAGTTACTTCATAATTATGCTGTCCATAAACAACATTGATTGTGCCATGTGCTTTGCCAATAGGAATTGTATGCTGAAATATTGTTTCAATTTCATCAGGTGTAGCGCTTGTTGTGATATCAATATCATGTATATCTCGTCCCATAATATAGTCACGCACTGATCCACCTACAAAATAAGCCTCGTAACCGTGTTGCTGAATTTTTGTTAGTAAAGGTTTTGCTTGTTCAAATAATCTATATGACATCTGATACCTCTTTTACTGTAACATTTTATTGTAATAATATTCATATTGGTCAGTAATAAGTTCTGAGCCAAAACGTTCTTTAATATCCTTTAGCATATTGTGTTGTATCGTCTGATATAATTGTGGATTATTTAATAGTTCTAGCACATATTCACTAGCCTGTGCACTATCACCAACGTCAACGATATAACCTGTTTCTCCATGCTTGATAACTTCTTTAATGCCTCCTGCGTTTGAGCCAATCGGTACGACGCCTGTCTTCATCGCTTCCAACAAGCTTAACCCAAAACTTTCCTTTTCACTTAAAAGTAAGACAATATCTGCAAGTTGATAAAATTCACTCACACAATCTTGCTTTCCTAAAAATAACACATGATCTTCTACATTAAGGTCACGTGCTTTTTGACGCATATCACAGAGTTCAGGGCCATCACCCAACAATAATAACTTACTTGGTATGGATTGATGTACTTTTGCAAAAGTCTCAATTATAGTATCTATGCGTTTAACACGTCTAAAATTAGATACATGAATAAGTACGCTCTCCTCAGGAAGAATACCATACATGTTCTTTAGAGACTCATCATGTTTTGTCGGAAATTCATCCTCACGCACAAAGTTATAAATAGGAATGATATCTTTGTCAGTCTCAATAATATCTTTAGTTTGTTTAGCTAATGACTGACTGACGCTTGTCACTATGTCACTTTCTTCGATTCCGAATTTTATAGCATCTTTTAATGTGTGGTCATAACCAAGTACTGTGATATCTGTGCCATGAAGTGTTGTCATGATTTTTATATCTTTACCAGACATTTGGCGAGCAAGTATGCCGCAAACAGCATGTGGAACTGCGTAATGCATGTGTAATATATCTAAATCATACTCTTTAATAACTTCCGCAATTTTTGTACTTAAAGTGATATCATAAGGCGGATATTGAAATACGGCGTATTGATTAACTTCAACTTGATGAAAAGTGACGTTTGGCAAAGGCTTTCTAATTCTAAATGGTAGATTTGAAGTAATAAAATGAACTTCATGACCACGTTCTGCCATCTTAATGCCGAGTTCTGTAGCAATAATTCCCGAGCCACCCATTGATGGGTAGCATGTAATCCCAATTTTCATTTAGCCATAACTCCCTTCCTATTACATCAAGACTTGCGCTCAAAACGGTTTTTATCACGTGTATTAAACTTTTTCATCGTTTCATTAAAGCTGTCAGTCATATCAATGTTTAAAGAGTTAGCGATGCAAAGAAGTACAAATAAATTGTCCCCTAGTTCGGCTTTTACGGTGTTATCTTCTTCTGAATCTTTCTTTTGTTTCTCACCATAATAATGATTAATTTCTCTAGCTAATTCGCCAACTTCTTCTGTTAAGCGTGCTAAGTTGGCTAAAGGAGAAAAGTATCCCGCTTTAAATTGACTGATGTATGCATCGACTTCTTTTTGCATCTCTTTCATAGATTTAGTCATTGTCATTCTCCTTTAATAATTATGTCTTATATAGTATATATCAAAAATTCTGAACATGCATTCGTCGTGCAATGACAAATAAAAAACAAGGTACAACTTGTGCACCTTGTTAAAGAATATGGCTATACGAATATCTCAAAATTGTAGCATTAAATGCTATATTTACTTGTTAATCACTAGAACGCGCAATAAGGATAAGTCTTACAAGTTCAGCAACAGCTGTTGCAGTAGCTGCCACATATGTCATCGCAGCGGCTGATAAAACTTTTTTAGCATGTTTATATTCTTTTTCATTTACAATATTTAAGCTTTGTATTTGTTTCATAGCACGTGAGCTGGCATCAAACTCTACTGGTAAAGTAACGATTGAAAACAATACGGCTAGTGACATTAATCCTGCACCAACCCATAACGCTGTTGAGCCAAAAGCACTACCAAGTGTTGTTAATACAATACCTAATAAGACAAGCATATAACTTAGTGAACTACCAATATTTGCAAAAGGTACTAACGCTGTTCTAAAGCGTAAGAATGCATAACCTTGTGCATGTTGAATTGCATGCCCAACTTCGTGCGCAGCAATTGCTGTGCCAGCTACAGATGGACGATCAAAGTTAGCTGGAGATAAACAAACGACTTTCTTTTTTGGATCGTAGTGATCTGTTAAAAAGCCTTCTCCTCGTACTACTTCGACATCATAAATACCGTTAGCATGCAGGATTTCTTCAGCGACTTCACGTCCTGTTTTACCACTTGTAGATCTGACTTGTGAATATTTTTCATAATTTGACTTTACGTTGTGTTGTGCCCACATAGGAATCGCCATAATGATGACAATATAAATTATATAAGACATTAAAGACATTAAACTCACTCTCCCTTTGATAATATTTTACTGAGAACACGCACATTAAGCAAATAATTTAAACTTTAATATGGAACCAAATATATAATATAACAGAATATTCATGAAACTTAAACATACTGTAAATACAGCAATTGGAACAAGGTGCATAGCGATAAAGTCATATATAGGATACTGCTCAAATAGATAGTCTATCGCATCGTTAATGAATAGCCATAATGAACCAACTACTATTGCAAAAGACGAACGTTGTAGTCGTGGATAAATATAACATGCTTCCATAGCCATTATGGCGTGAGATAATAGCAGGAGTAGACCATTTATTGTTATATCATGATTTTCAATAAACATTAAAATGTTCATGCTGACAGCCCAAATACCATATTTAAACAATGTTAAAAAAGCTAGAGTACCAACAATACCACAACGTTTATTGTTCAAGAAGCAATATAATGTTAAACATAAAAATAACGAAGCGGTTGGACTATCAGGTACAAATGGTAAAAAATACCATGTTGTTGAAGATAATTGTTCAGCATACCAGTAATAGCCATATAACGTACCTATAACATTGCAAAACAAAAGCAATAAAAGAAACGGTTTATAATATAAGGATAGTTCCCAAATTTCACGAATGCGCATAATTTAATCCTCTAGATTGTTATTAGTCATGTGTTGAGCTTTAATCGTATTTAGAACATGTGTTAATTGCGTAAAACGTTCTGTGTCATGCATCAATAAACTTAAATCAATATTTTCATACAGCTGACTTAAAAATTGATGTTGTAACGTACTATTTGAAGATAAGGTATGAATATAAGGTAAATAGGATTGGTATCGCTCAGATTGTACTATTTGTGCTAAAATAAGCTGTTCTAATTTCGCATCCGGTCCGACGTGAAGTGGAAAATGTATTAAGATATCAAATGGTGTAGATTGTGAAATAATGACATTAAAAATCTCATTAGAATTAATAAGGTGGTTATGATGATATTTATACTGAATTGCTTCATCATCAGCACCAACAAGTGAAAGCTCAAGTGTTGGGTGAGATGGAATCTTTTCTACAACAAAATGAATTTGGCTAAGCATTTTATCAGATGCTTTAATATAGTTAAGTAACCAAACACTTATACGTGATTTAAAATGATAATGAAACAAAGCATATTCTATATAGCTTTGTTTCATTTGTGTAAGTGAATCCATCTGCACTATATTACCCCCTCTTATCAATTTTCAAGTCTAGCGGTTTCTTCGTGCCAAATTTCATTGCTAGGATCTAATTCTAACAGTTGATTTAAAATTTGTTGCGCATGATTTTTGTCACCAATTTCTAATAAATAGTAATAATAATCACTTAAAAATGCACTCTGCGTCTTAAGGGTTGGATAGGCTAATTCAAAGAAATGCTGAGCCTCTTTATCGCGTTCTTCTTGGCCAAAAGCAAAAGCAAGGTGCCATGTAAATACGGGATCTAAATCTTCTTCGTCTACATATTGCAAGAGGTTAATCAACGCTTCATAATCTTCTTCAGAACGGAATAAATCAGCTAATAATAGTAATGGCTCGTGATAAGCATTATCCACTTCTAGAGCTTGTTTGAGTAATGCGACACCTTCATTAGCGTCTCCATGTTCTATTTCAATACTACCAGTTGAAACCATTAACTCTTTATAAAATTGACTTAATCGTAGACCTTCTTTACCAATTTCTATTGCATCAGCATAATTCTTTTCATGTTCATATAATTGTTGAAGGTAATAATAACCTTGTAAAAAGTCTGGATCTTTGGTTAACAAAGTAGTCATGATTTTAATGGCTTCTAATGACAAATCATTTTTCTCATACGCAATTGCTTTTTTAAAATAATCATCGGATGTCATTTCTTCATCGCTGATTTCATCAAATAAACGGATGGCATCGGAATAATTACCACTTTGTAAACTACAATCAGCCATACGCGCAAATAAATTAATACCATTAATTTCATATTCACCAGTGTCTAACACTGTTTGGTACTCATGTGTCGCGCGCAGATACTGACCGTCATAATACAATATTTCTGCCAAAGCAAAGTGTATAATTGGATCGTTGGGTTCGAGATCTCGAGCTTCTATTAATTTATCAATAGCGACCTCTAACATATTTATTTGTTGATAAAGGTCGGCTTCAAGCATTAATTTCTCTGTTGAGGTTTCAACGTGGCTTAAATATTCGAGCGCTTCATCTGTTTGATTTTCAGCCATTAGTCCCTCAATAAAATAAATCAGCAATTCACTTTCATCGGGATATTTATGATAAAGTGTTCTAAAAACTTCTAATCCTTGAGGCATGAGGCCAAAATTATACAATGTTTCGCCTAAGATAAACAAAGCATCATCATTTGGAGATGTTAATGCATCGTTTACACGAGAATCTATATTGTCTATTTTTTGTAGATTGATATCGTCTATCAATTTGTAGATATCTTCCATTTGTTATTCTCCCTCATTTTCTAACTGCTTTAATTTTGATAAGAAACCTGGAAAAGAAACATTTACAGCATCGAACTGTTTAATTTCAAGTGGTTCTGATGAAAGTAATGATCCAATGGCTAACATCATACCAATACGATGATCGGATAAGCTATCAACTACTGCAGCTCTCGTCAATGATGATGGATGGATGATTAGGCCGTCCGCAGTGGGTTGAATATCAAATCCTAATAAGCCTAGCATATCTGCAGTTGTATCAATACGGTTTGTTTCTTTCACTTTTAATTCTGTAGCATCTTTAATAATGCTTGTACCTGTTGCTTGTGTACATAGTAACGCGATAATTGGTAATTCATCAATCGATTTAGGCACAAGCTCACCATCAATATGAATTGGTTTTAAATTTGGTGTATATTGAACATGAATTGATGCAGTAGGTTCAGCCTCTTGTGTTTGATTTAAAAGTTCAATGTGCGCACCCATTTTTAGTGCGATATCTATAATACCTGATCGTGTTGGATTAATGCCAACGTTATGAATTGTAATATCACTGCCAGGTGTAATTAAAGCTGCCACAATAAAGAAAGCAGCTGATGAAATATCGCCAGGTACAGTGAAATCACGTGCTTTAATATGTTGAATAGCATTCTTTGGTACTGTAATAGATTTACCATCAATCGTAATTGGAATATTAAAATGTTTAAACATTGTTTCAGTATGATTTCTACTTAATTCTTTCTCTATAACTGTCGTGCTATCATTGGCAAATAAACTTGCAAGCAGTATCGCACTTTTAACTTGTGCACTTGCAACCTCCATCTCGTATCGAATACCATGAATATTTCCTGGTTGAATAATGAGTGGCGTGTAATTATTATCAACACTTGAAATATTAGCTTGCATTAATTGCAGGGGTTTAAGTATACGATCCATAGGTCTTTTTCCAATTGAAATATCACCTGATAAAACGCTTTGAATTCCAACGCCACTTAGTAATCCTGCTAATAATCTTGTTGTTGTACCTGAATTACCAGTATATAGTACTTGATGAGGTGTCTTAAAGTTCCTATAACCAGGAGAATCGATATAAACATTATCATCTTTAATGGTAATATCTACACCAAGTAACTTGAAGATATTTAATGTTCTCAAACAATCTTCACCTAAAAGCGGTTGATAAATAGCTGTTTTTCCAGATGCTAATGAAGCTAACATAATAGCGCGATGTGTCATAGATTTATCACCAGGAACCGTTATTTCACCTTTGAGTGGACCTGTAATATGAATAGTTTGTGTCATGCTATATCACCTACTTATAATATGATAATAAATCTTTAAATGCCTTATGAAGTATGTCTTTATCTACGTGCTGAACAACCGGTTGTCCAATAGATTTAAGTAATACCATTTGAATACCCTTACCATTATTTTTCTTATCACCTAACATGAGATGATATAGTTGATCAAACTGCATTGTTGAAATAAATTGCGTTGGGTATTGTAATTTCTCTGCATAGTCTACAAAGTGTTTAATATTAAAGTTTGATCTTAATATTTCATTAGCAACTATAAATTGATAAATGATACCGAACATAATCGCGTGACCATGAGGGATTTTATATTGATATTCTATTGCGTGACCAAAAGTATGACCCAAGTTTAAAAATTTTCGTTTGCCTTGCTCTTTTTCATCCTCAGTGATAATTTCAAGTTTAGTTTGAATGCCTTTAAAAATAAAATGCTCAATATCTTTTAAAGATTGTAATTTTGATTGGTTTGGAAAGGCGTTTTCTATAGATTGAAAGTCATACGGATTGGATAATAATGCATGTTTATATACTTCGGTATAACCACTTAATACTTCTTCATATGGCAATGTTTGAAGAAAATCCAAGTCATAGACGACAGCATTAGGACGATGAAATGCTCCAATTAAATTCTTACCATGTTGAGAATTAATGCCTACTTTACCACCAACGCTTGAATCATGAGCCAAGATGGTTGTTGGCACTTGAATAAAATGGACACCTCTTAATAAGGTTGCTGCCAAAAATCCTGTAAAATCTCCTGTAGCACCACCACCAATCGCAACTAAACATGTTTCACGCGTTGGTTGATAACTAAGTATTTGTTCAATGACTTGATGATAATGGTCAAATGATTTGGTACGTTCTCCTGCTGGAATGGTAATTTTGATTGCATGTTGCGCAGTTACATAATCATTAATTTTGGCTTTGAAGTTAAAATCTACATATTCATCAACTATAACGAAAATTTTATCATAGTCATCTGTGACGCTTGATAGATATTGAAATGCACCGTGTTCTACAATAATGGGATAATTATTTGTGTCATAAGTTGTTGTTAATTCCATTGAATACACCTTCTATTTATTGATTAAACTTGTCTAAAATTCAATATTTAATTGACGACGTTCTTCGATTTGTGACACAAGTTGCTCCATGTGGTTAGATTGAAATTCTTCAAGTATTGCTTTCGCTATTTCAAAGGCAACGACATGTTCACAAACTACACTTGCGGCAGGTACAGCACAACTGTCGGAACGTTCAATGGTTGCTTTAAAGTCCTCTTTCGTATTAATATCTACTGAATTTAAAGGTTTATATAATGTTGGAATAGGTTTCATCACACCATTAATAATTAGTGGCATACCGTTTGTCATTCCACCTTCAAAGCCACCTAGATGATTTGTAGCTCTATAATATCCTTTATTTTTATCGTAATGAATTTCATCTTGAATCGCACTTCCAGGTTTTTCAGCAGCTTTAAATCCTTCACCGAAACTCACACCTTTAAAGGCATTAATACTAACAACACCTTGAGCAATACGACCATCTAATTTTCTATCGTATTGTACATAACTGCCAACACCAACTGGCATATGTTCAACCATCACTTGAACAACACCGCCAATTGAGTCCCCTTCTCGTTTAGCTTCGTCTATTTTATCGCGCATTGCTTGAGCAATCTTGTCATCAACCACACGTACATCATTTTTATCAATATTTGATTTGAAAGTGTTTGGATCGTATAAAGCTTTGTCTTTAATACCACCAATCTCTACAACACGACTGTACATATTTATACCAAGCTGTGCCAATAATAGTTTACATACTGCACCTACAGCTACGCGTGCAGCTGTTTCTCTTGCAGAAGAACGCTCTAAGACATTTCTCAAATCTCTATGATTATATTTCATACCACCAATTAAATCGGCATGACCTGGTCTCGGTTTAGTAATGGTTCGCTTCATTTCTTGTTGTTCTTTTGCTGTGATTGGTTCTACACCCATGATATTGCGCCAATGAGTGAAATCATCATTTGTTACGACAATAGTAATTGGACTTCCCAATGTATAGCCATTTCTAACGCCAGAAACAATTTGTACGGCATCTTTTTCTATTTGCATTCTACGTCCTCTTCCATAACCGCCTTGACGTTTAAACATTTCCTTATTAATATCTTCTGCGTTGATCGCTAAATTTGCAGGAACACCTTCAATAATAACAGTAAGTTGTGGACCATGTGATTCACCGGATGTTAAATATCTCATGATGATTAGCTCCTTCCCATATGTTAATAATTCTCATATGTTCTTATGTTACCATATATGGAAAAGTAAAATAATAAAAATTAAGGGAGTAACTATTTTAGATCAAGCTATTAGGAATAGATATGACTATAGAACAATCTTCTTTAATTAACTGTCTGGGACATAAAGTTCTTAGACAAGTAAAAAAGGAAAATTTCTATTGAAATAGTATTGAAATTGCCTTTTCTAAGTATGTTGATATAAAATTACATATCAATGAGACGTATTGAATAAAAAAGAAGCATTCAGATGAATTGAATTCATCTGAATGCTATTTTTCTAGGAATTATGCCCTAGATTGCTAGAGATATAGATGTCATACCTCTTAAGATTGGATAAAATGAACTTATGAAATTATTCGTATAACCACTTATCCCTAGGTGCTGAATAGTTACTGATTTCATTTTCATCAAACCATAAATGAATTTCTCTTTCAGCCGAAGCTAATGAATCAGAACCATGAATAACATTTCTCCCAACAGTTAAACCTAAATCACCTCTAATTGAACCTGGTGCTGCTTCTGCTGGATTAGTTTGACCAATAATATGACGAGACACATTAACGGCATTCTCTCCTTCAACTACCATTGCAAATACAGGAGCTGAAGTGATAAATGAAATCAATCCATCGTAAAAAGGTTTACCTTTATGTTCGGCATAATGTGCTTCGGCTAATGAAGTTGGTACAGTCATCAACTTTGCGCCTACAAGCTTTAAACCTTTATTTTCAATTCTAGAAATAATATTTCCTATTAAATTACGCTGTACAGCATCTGGTTTTAGCATTAAAAATGTTCGTTCCACTGTGTATCCCCCTGTTTTCATGTTCCAAAAATGATTATCCTTTACACTATTTTTATGTATATGTGTGTGTAGCATGTAAGAAACCTGCTACTAACTTAATAGTAACAGGTGTTTAAAGCGCTTTCAAGATATTAATTTGTGCTTATATTTCTCGGGAACCCATTTTTTTAATTAATTTTCGGAATAAATTTTGAGCATGTGGCTCGTTTAAACTATCTATAAGTTTTAATGCTTTATCTAAATAATGATCACTTACTTCTTTAGCTTCATGAATACTCTCAGAATTTCGTATATCTTGGATACATATTTCGAAATGCTCTTTAGGGCTTTCGGATGTTAAATCTGTTATTTTTTTCTTGAATTGACTGTTACGTCGCATTTCAAGTAATACAGGTAATGTAATATGTCCGTTCATTAGATCACTGCCAACGGGTTTCCCTAATTTATTTTCAGAACTTGTGAAATCAAGAATATCATCTATAATTTGGAAACTCATACCTATGTAATGACCAATCATTTTTAATTTATAAACGGTTTGTTGAGAGGCATTAGATGTTAAAGCGCCTACCTCTGTAGCCAATTGAATCAATAGAGCAGTTTTACGATTAATACGTCTTAAATAATTAGATATTGTTTGGTTACTGTTGAATTGATCTTGGAATTGAAATAGTTCTCCACGACAAACATCCACTATAGATGTAGAAATAATGGTATGAATTCGCGGATGATTAACTTCTGATAATTGTTCTAAGCCTAGCGCTAATAAAAAATTGCCAGTTAAAATAGCGGTAGTTTGGTCCCACTTTTTAGAAATTGTTAATCGACCTCTGCGTTTATCACTTTTGTCAATTACATCGTCATGCACAAGTGTTGCCATATGGATGAGTTCTAATGCTACAGCTACTTTATATGTATCTTCTGACTGTTTTGATTTACCAAATTGACTACTCAGTATGACAAATGCTGGTCTCACTCTTTTGCCTCCAGATGACAATAAATGAAGAGATGCTTCTTCAAGCACAGTATCATTACTTTTGATTATTTGTTCAAGAAGGTTATTTACTTTTTTAATTTCATTATTTATGTTTAACTTTGCCACGTTAATCACCTTTGGTAGAACTTTTTTCTTTATAGCCAAGGTGCATTGCAGCAACGCCACCTGTAAAGCTACGTACTTTAATGTTACTAAAACCAGCTTGACTAAATAGTCGTTTTAACTTTTCTTTATCTGGAAAATTAAATGTTGATTGTTGTAGCCATTCGTATTCTTCTTTAGATTTTGCAAAGAGTTTGCCAAAAATAGGCATAACGAATCTAAAATATAATTTGTAAACTTGTTTGAAAACAGGCATTGTAGGTTGACTAGTTTCTAGGCACACAACCATACCGCCTGGTTTTAGTACGCGATGCATTTCTTTCAGAGCGCCTAAATAATCTGGTACATTACGTAAACCAAAACCTATTGTTACATAGTCAAAAGAGTCATCTTCAAAAGGCAAATGCATAGCATCACCATGAACAAGATGAACATTATCCATAGCGGAAGTTTTTTCTTTTCCAACTTTTAACATATTTTCACTAAAATCAAGTCCAGTAACCTCACCGTTAGGGCCGACTGCTTTGCTTAATGCAATTGTCCAATCTGCCGTTCCACAGCATACGTCCAATGCAACGCTGTTTTTTTTAACACGCATTTCTTTCATTACATGTTTACGCCAAACTTTATGTTGTTCAAAGCTAATAATATTGTTTAAGCGATCATATTTTTGCGAAATATTTTGAAAAACGGTATGTACTTGTTCTTTTTTTGCATTATTGTCAGCCATTATGATTTACCTCTACTTTTTTTCTATAAAACTTTGATTAATTTTTTGAATATCAATTTTTGCTTTTTCTTTGCTATACATTTTTAAATATGATGGATAATATGTTTCAATATCTTCAAAAAGATACTTATAGATATTTGCTATGTCAATTTCTTCACTAAAATAAGATATCGTGATTTGGGGAAATATCGCTTCTATCTTTATGATAGCATCTGTGACTTCTTCTTCGGAAAGTGTTTGCTGATGCAAAGAAGACTTGATTTCATTTACTGTTATAATTGCCTTACTCATTGATAATTGAAAAGCTGGTTCATTTAAATCAGCTAACAATGTATAAAAATGGGCACTTAGTAAGTCACCAATAAGTATAGAATGTTTTGATAAGTTATTATCTGTTATACCATCTAGATGTCTCATTGATGTATCAATTGTGAGGCATGCAAGTTTCGCTTGTTCAGGGATATCGTATTTATCTAATAAACTACCAAGCTTTTGGTTAATATGGATTGGCTCATAGTCTGATATACCCTTTAACCTAACATCAATTTGTTTATTTAGTTTACTTATAGTCGTTTCCATTTTCACACCTCACGATATTATCAATATACATCTTAACATTATCTGCTTGAAAATTAAATAAAGATAGAACTTCTATCTGATGTCAAAGTTAAAACGCATGAGCATGTTGTTAATAAATATTAAAATTTTCTTATTTTGATCAACCTGTGATATTTGAATACAGTAGAGACGGAGTACAATTAGATTTTACAGTTTAATTGTAACGAAACTTATGTTATTTATGCATTTTTAACTATAAATAAAAAAGCCCTTTTAAAAGGGCTTTAATAAGTAAACTATTTAACAGCATCTTTTAATGCTTTACCAGCTTTAAATGCTGGTACTTTACTTGCAGGTATTTCGATTTCTTTGCCAGTTTGAGGGTTACGTCCTTTACGTGCAGCACGTTCACGTACCTCAAAGTTTCCGAAACCAATTAATTGAACTTTTTCACCTTTAGATAAAGAAGTTTGGATTGATTCGAAAACAGCATCTACAGCTGAACCAGCTTGTTTTTTAGTTAAGTCAGCTTGTTCTGCAACTGCATTAATTAAATCTGTTTTGTTCATATCAGATTCACCTCCTGATAAATGATAATGATAACTTAATACCATTATGGTATGACTTTAACACAATGAGACTAATAACCGCAATGATTTATGTGCGATAAACCTTGAAATAGAGCGATTTATTGATAAGTTTTTAAGTTAATATGCATTTATAGTGTAAAAATACACATTATTCCGATTTTTTATCTCTTCCCATTAATTTTTTTACGCCATCTTTAACAGGTTCGTTTTCAAATAATACTTCATATAAAGCATTGGTAATAGGCATATCAACGTGGAGCGATTTAGCTAAATGGTAAACAGATTCTGTAGTGTATATACCTTCTACAACCATATTCATTTCATTTAATGCTTCGTCCATCGTTTTACCTTGACCTAATTTGTATCCTAGAGTAAAGTTACGAGAATGTGTTGATGTACATGTTACGATTAAATCACCTATTCCACCCAACCCTAAAAACGTCATAGGATCAGCACCTAACTTTTCCCCTAAACGACTAATTTCTGCTAAACCGCGAGTCATTAATGCTGCTTTAGCATTATCGCCAAAGTTAAGTCCTGCTACAATTCCACTTGCTACTGCAATAATATTTTTTAATGCGCCACCTAATTCAACACCAATTAAATCGTTGTTTGTATAAACGCGTAAATAATCATTCATAAATAAGTCTTGAATGAGTTGACTAACTGCTTCATCTTTTGAAGATGCAGCTACTGTAGTTGGTTGTTTAATCACGACTTCTTCTGCATGACTTGGCCCTGATAAGACACCTATACCTGCATTATGTTCTGGAGCAATTGTATCTTCCAACATTTCTGATACACGTTTGAATGTGCCATTTTCAATTCCTTTTGCGACATGAATAAATGTTTTTTTAGAAGATAAGTGCTGATCAATTTCACCTGCTACTTCTCGCATCGCTTTTGTTGGTAAAGCCATCAGAAAAACGTCTGAAAATTGTATAGCTTGATTAATATCAGTTGTAGCTTTAATGCTATCACAAAGTTTAGCTTCTTTAAGATATTGTGGATTCATATGATGTTCATTTAGATTATTTACATTTTGTTCATTTTTCCCCCACATTAATACATCATGGCCGTTTTCAGCTAGTACATTTGCTAATGCGGTTCCAAAACTTCCCATACCAAAAATAGATATCTTTGTCATAATGATCCTCACTTTCTTTAATTTCGTTTTCTTGGAATAATATGAATCGGCGTGCCTTCAAAACCAAAAGCATCACGAATTTGGTTTTCTAAATAGCGTTTATAAGAAAAATGCATCAATTCAACATCGTTAACAAATATAACGAAGGTTGGTGGTTCAATTGCTACTTGAGTAGCATAGAAAACATTTAAACGGCGACCTTTATCTGTAGGTGTTGGATTCATTGAAATCGCATCTGTAACTACTTCATTTAGTGTAGAGCTTTGAACACGTTTTTTATGATTTTCGCTTGCTTCATTGATATAAGGGAACAGTGTACGTAATCTTTGTCGCTCTTTGGCTGAAACAAATGCAATTTGTGCATAATCTAAAAATTGAAAGTTTTTACGAATATCATCTGTAAATTTTTTCATTGTTTTACTATCTTTTTCGACAGTGTCCCATTTATTGACAACAATTACGACCGCTTTTCCTTCTTCATGTGCATAACCTGCAACGCGTTTGTCTTGCTCGATAATACCTTCTTCAGCATCAATAACAATAAGAACGACATTAGACCGTTCAATTGCTTTTAATGCACGTAAAACTGAATATTTTTCGGTAGACTCGTAAACCTTCCCTTTTTTGCGCATACCTGCTGTATCTATTAAGACATAATCTTGGTTATCATAAGTATACTCAGTATCGATTGCATCTCGAGTTGTACCCGCTACATTAGAAACAATAACGCGTTCTTCTCCAAGAATGGCATTCACTAAACTTGATTTTCCAACATTTGGACGTCCGATAATTGAAAGTCTAATTGTATCTTCATCATATGGATCCTCAGTTTCTTTATTGAAGTGCTTAACAACTTCGTCGAGTAAATCACCTAAGCCTAAGCCGTGGGAACCAGAAATTGGATAAGGTTCGCCAAAACCTAAAGCGTAAAAGTCATAAATATCAGTTTTCATTTCTGGATTATCGACTTTATTTACTGCAAGAACAACTGGTTTTTTAGATTTATATAAAATTTGAGCAACCATTTCATCACTTTGAGTTAAACCTTCACGTACATTAACCATAAAAATGATAACATCAGCTTCGTCAATTGCAATTTCCGCTTGTGCTCTGATTTGAGTTTGAAATGGCGCATCTCCGATTTCTATACCACCTGTATCAATGATATTGAATTCATGAGTTAACCATTCGCCTGAAGAATAGATACGGTCACGTGTGACACCAGGAGTATCTTCTACTATAGATACACGTTCACCGACTACTCTGTTAAAAATTGTAGACTTGCCTACATTTGGCTTACCTACAATTGCTACTACAGGTTTAGTCATTTGTTAATTCCTCTCTTTCTTAAATCTCTATAATTTTATCATATGCGTACTTTAAATCAAATAAACATTAATTTCTAGAGCTATAGCATCACATCATTTTTAAAATAATAATAGCCCAATTAAAGTAGATACCTTAACTGGACTAAATAAAAACGGATTATAAAAATAACGAATTAGAATTTTAAATCTTTAAATTTGTCTCCGAACATATCTCCTAATGTTGGATTGTCATCATCGCTATCATTATCTATATAAGATTGTGTTGTTGCCTCATCACTTTCAATGACATCTTCATTAGGTAAAGTTGCTTTAATTGAAAGTGAAATACGTTCATTATCTTCGTCAACACCAAGAATTTTGACATTGACTTGTTGGCCAGGTTCAAGTTTTTCACTTGGAGAACCGATGTGTTTATGGTCTATTTCTGAAATATGGACTAATCCTTGAACACCTGGTGCTACTTCAACAAAGGCACCAAAAGCAGCTAATCTTACAACTGTACCTTCGATAACATCACCTTCATGGAATTGGCCTTTAATGCGTTCGAAAGGTGTTGGAAGTGTGTCTTTGATAGACAGAGAAATACGTTCTGAATCTTTCTCTACAGATTTGACTTTCACTTCTACTTCTTGTCCTACACTAACAACGTCTTCAGGAGAATCTACATGTTCATGTGAAAGTTCTGATACATGTACAAGTCCATCTACACCACCAATATCAATAAAGGCACCAAAGTTTGTTAAACGTGCTACTTTACCTTTAATAACGTCTCCAGCATTAAGAGAATCAAGTAAAGATGCTTTTTTAACTTCATTTTCTGCTTGTTCTACAGCTTTACGGCTTAAAATGACTCTATTTTTTTCCGGTTCTAATTCTTCGACTTTAATTTTAATAGTTTGACCGTCAAACACAGAGAAGTCTTCGATAAAATCTGTTGAAATAAGTGAAGCGGGCACAAAGCCTCGTTGACCTACGTCTACCACTAAACCGCCTTTAACTACTTCAGTAACTTTTGCTTCAATTACTTCATCGTTATTAAGTTTCTCTTGTAAGTATTCATAGGATTTTTCAGTTTCAAGTTGTCTTTTAGATAGAATGTAAGCACCTGATTCATTTTCTTCATCAACTTCAATTTTAGTGACATATGCTTCGATGCTGTCACCTACGCTAACTACTTCATTTGGATTATCAATATGATGTGTAGAAAGTTGACTTATTGGAATGATACCATTGTATTTACCACCATTAATGTGAACTACAACTTGTTTATCTTCAACTTGTTGAACTTCACCGGTGATTTTGTCACCTTCTTTTATATCATTGATCATTGATTCGTTGAATTCTTCAGTCATCTTGTTTGCCTCCTTATACACTACATAATTATAACATCTTATAATATGACAGAATTGTCAAGAAATTCCTTCTCATGCGAATCATGAAACATAAACTTGTCAGAGCTTCTTGAAAAAAGTAATGAAAAAGATTATTGAATATTCAAGAATTTAAAAAGTAATTTTTAGGTCTTTAATTGATATATACAACTTTATTATATGCCTTAATGTACTTTTGATAAAAGAAAAGCAACTATGATTTTAAACGTTAATCATAGTTGCTAGTAACATTATTTAATTTTGTCTACCAAATTTAAAATTTCATCTGTAACTTCTTCGATTGATTTTCCTGTTGTATCTAATGTAATGGCATCTGTAGCTTTTTTTAGTGGTGAAATTTCTCGGTTCATGTCATATTGATCACGTTCAGCAATATCAATCTTTAATTGTTCGATATTAGATTCAATGCCGCGTTGTTCATTATCTTTTTGACGACGTTCAGCACGCTCTTCAACGGAAGCTATCATATACACTTTAAGTTCTGCATCAGGTAGAACTACGGTACCAATGTCTCTACCATCCATAACAATCCCTTTTTGATGTGCAAGTTTTTGTTGGATTTTAACTGCGAATTTTCGAATTGGTGCCTTTGATGCGACATATGACACGTGACTCGTGACTTCGTTATCACGTAAAAAATCTGTAACATCTTCGTCATCAAGAAGGATGCGTTGGCCTTTTTCAGGGTCATATGTAAGCTGCAAGGTTGTATGTTGGATTAAATCTTCGAAGTCTTCCGTTTTATTTAGTTTTAAATATTTATATGTTAATGCCCGATACATCGCACCAGTATCCACATATATCATTTTTAATTGAGTTGCAACACGCTTTGCAATCGTGCTTTTTCCTGCTGCTGCTGGTCCATCCAACGCAATATTAATTGAAGCCATTATTAAATTACCTACCTTGTTGTTTTATTTATAATATTTTATCATAAATATGTAAATGATAACTAGGAGGACACATATGAAAAAGTTACTTGTCATTCATACAGGCGGAACGATTAGTATGTCACAAAATCACTTAAATAAAGTGATAACTAACAAGAATAATCCAATTTCTCAACATGAATCATTGATACAGCAATATGCTGACATCCAAGAGGTACATCCTTTTAATGTGCCCTCCCCACAAATAACTATTGAACATATTATTCAGTTAAAAGATATTATTGAATCTGCAAATATCAATAATGAATATGATGGATTCGTTATAACTCATGGTACAGATACTTTAGAAGAAACAGCTTTTTTACTGGATTTAATTATTAGCATTGAGGCTCCAATTGTCATTACGGGTGCAATGCGTTCCTCAAATGAAATTGGTTCGGATGGCTTATATAATTTTATAAGTGCCATTAGGGTTGCAACGTCTAAAGAGGCGCAGAATAAAGGTGTAATGGTTGTGTTTAATGATGAAATTCATACTGCACGTAACGTAACAAAAACGCACACGTCTAATATCAATACTTTTCAAAGTCCTAATCATGGCCCATTAGGTGTCTTAACAAAAGATAATGTTCAATTCCATCACCATCCATATCAGCAGACTGTATACTCAAAAGTGAATGCCGACCTTGTAGTACCTTTGATTAAAGCGTATTTAGGAATAAGTAGTGATATTTTTAACTTTTATGCTCAGCAACAAGTTGATGGCATTGTTATAGAAGCGTTAGGACAAGGAAATTTACCAACAACATGTTTAGCTGGATTAGAACGTTGTATACAACAGAAAATCCCTGTAATAATTGTTTCTCGTTCATTCAATGGTATTGTAAGTCCGACTTATGCTTATGAAGGTGGTGGTTATGATTTAGAATCGAGAGGTTGCATTTTTTCAAATGGATTGAATGGGCCTAAAGCGAGATTAAAATTATTAGTTGGCTTGAGTAATCAATTAACACTTAAACAATTGAATAGTTATTTCAATTTTTAATGTTTAATAATAAATAAGGTTGATAAGTCTAGTTAGAATACTTTATGTAGTTAATTATTTTAAACAATGAATAATTAGAATTAAATATGGAAACTTAATTATTTTATATGGGTAGTAGATCCGGGATATTATTATGTTTTAGGCTATCAACTAAATACTGGCAGTAGTTTGACTGGATTGAAAATACGCTGATACCAACCTTTTTCAATTCTAGTCAACCTTTGCCGGGGCGGGACTACGAATTCATAATGAACGCTGTCCTGTTCCCTCCTGCGCTAGTATTAACATTAACTAAAAACTATCTTTAAATCTTGGGAATAATGTGAGTGCATTATTTCTTTTAACATCTTCAATCTTTTGAGGGTTAAAATTAGCATCATTTTCTATAGTGTTAATCATTAATTTGTCAATTTTTTCAGGTGCATAGTGGGCGTCACTACCAAATAGAATATGATCATCTGTTGTTGTCTCATCTAATGCTTTGAATGTTGCTAACTGTGTTGATAACGCAGTATCGTAATAAAAATCACTTATATAGTCTTCAGGTGATTTAGAAAGGGTTACATATTTACTATTATCCATTGTTTGTTCAATAAGTTCGTAACATTGATTAATTCGCCATGTTAGATATGGAAGTGTGCCACCTGCATGAGCTAAAATAATTTTAATATTAGGATATCGGTCCATCGTTCCACTCAAAATCAGATTAGCAGCTGCTCGTGTAGTATTAAATGTAAACTCAGCCATAAAGTCGACTGGCATGTATTTTGGTCGGGGTACATAATCTGGCGGTGTACTTGGATGAATAAAGAGAACTGCTTGTCTGTCATTTAAAACTCTCATTAAATCCTCAAATTCAGGATCTCCTAAAAATGATTCACTATAGTTTGACAACAATGCCACACCATCTAATTTCAGCGTATCTAAAGCATAAATTGCCTCTTCTATAGCGCCTTCAACGTCAGGAAGTGGTAAAGTAGCGAATGCTCCAAAACGATTTGGATAATCATTGATGAGTTTTGCTTGAAGTTCGTTAATATTTCTTGCTACGTCTTTCCTTTTTTCTGGATCTAATGGTTCAAGAGCAGGATCAGAAATAGAAGTAATACCCGCCTCGATACCTAACCGATCCATCATCTCAATGCTATCTTGGGGTTCCCATTTTTTTATTTTAAGTCCACCAGCTTTATCGATGCCACTATCATTTAATGCTTTTAAATAAATTTCGGGAATAATATGATGATGAATGTCTATATATCCACTACGTTTAACCATAAATAAACGCCTCCAATTTTTAAACTTCTATACAACTCGACTATTTATAGACAACTTGTATAGAAACCATGTTACGCTTAGTATGAATAATTTCAATGAACAAAAATTATTAAATTGTATATTAAACTACAAAATATTCATTAGTGTAAATAAAATATAAGATTATAGATAAAAATATGAGTTATGACTAATAAACGTCAAAAATTTAACTTAAACTATTGAAAGAAAAAATATAAATTAAATTGGGGTTTCAAAAGGAAAAAATATAGGTCTAGTCTTCTCTAAAATAAAAAAAGCTATGAAGAAATCAATGAGTATAAAATTTCTTCATAGCTTTTTTTATTATGTTGTATTTATAAATGGTTAAGTCTCTAAAGGTGTTTGCTTTTTAGTTAAAATGCTTTGTGTAATGACGCCACCATGGTATTTTCCGTTTTCAATAAAAATCGAATTATTGTCATTTCCAGCAGTGATGACCCCTGCAATATAACAGTTTTCTACATTTGTTTCATAAGTTTCTTTATTATGGACTGGTGCAGTGCCATATTCGTTTGTATTAATTTCAATTCCGATTGACTCTAAAAAGTCATAATCAGGATGATATCCAATCATAGCAAAAACATAGTCATTTGGTATTTCGATAAGCTTACCATCTTTTTTATATGTAACGGTAGTTTCGCTAATCTTTTCTACTGTTGCATTAAATTCCATCTTTATTTTCTCATGATTAACCAATGATTCGAAGTTTGGCAAAATCCACGGTTTAATAGCGGCTGAATAACGGTCTCCTCTATATAATACGGTAACATTAGCACCTGCTTTTTCTAATTCCAGTGCAGCATCAACAGCAGAATTTTTACCGCCAATGACCACAACATTTTGATCAAAATATGGATGTGCTTCTTTAAAATAGTAAAAAACTTTAGCTAAATTTGCACCTTCAGCTTCTAATTGATTATGCTGACCATAGTATCCTGTAGCGACAGTTAAGAATTTACATTGATATACATCTTTAGTAGTCGTTATAGTAAATTTATTGTCAATTTTTTTAACCGTTAAAACTTCTTCAAAGGCGTGTACATTTAATTGATGGTGTTTGACTACTTCACGGTAGTATACGAGTGCTTGATTACGATGCGGTTTACTTTCTTCAACAATAAATGGAATATCACCTATACTTAGTTTGTCACTTGAAGAAAAGAATGTTTGATGTGTAGGATATTTGTATATTGAATCAACAACATTACCTTTTTCAATGACTAAGGTTTCAATACCTTTCTTTTTTTGTTCTATAGCTGCACTTAAACCACATGGGCCTCCTCCAATAATAATACTTTCATAACTTTGCATTTTTATGGCCTCCTTTAATCCCTTAATTATTATAGCAGTTGGTTTCTTATTTCTAAATAAAATTGTTTGATGTATTTAAAAGAGATTTAGCAATGAATATGATTAAAAAAGAGCGGGACTATGAATTCATAATGAATTCTGTCCCGCCCCGGTAAGGTTGACTAGGGTTGGAAAGAGCTTATTATAAGCGTATTTTCAATCCAGTCAATTACTGTCAATATATATTTTTATATGGTTATATTTTTGAAGGTACCTTTTTTAGACGTATCGCTTTGGTTATTTATTTGTCTTATCTTGGTATAACTAAATGTTGTCCATTAGAAATGTTATTACTTGTTAAGCCGTTTGCGGCTTTTATTTTATTAACATTTTCTGGAGAACCATTACCATAATATTGAATGGCGATACGATAAAGATTTTGGTTACCAACAACGGTATGCGTTTGTTGGCCTTGTGCGCTATTTGACTGTGACGCTCCGTTTTGTTGTTGTTGCGCATTTTGATTGTTAGCTTGATTATTTACACCGTTTGAATTATTAGCTGATGCGTTATCAGAGTTTGCTTCAGAATTGTTGTCATCATTTGATGCATTGTTACTACTATTATCATCTTTTTTATCTTTACTATCTGATTTTTCTTTGTTGCTTTTATCATTGTTACTAGTTTTATCTTTCTTATCTTGTTGTGCTACTTTTTGATTGTCATCTGCTTGATTATCACCGTGATCTTTATTCAAATACATACCTAAAAAGATAGCTAGCGCGGCAAGCACAAGCAATAAAGCTAATAATGGCAACAATAAGCCTTTAATTCCACGTTTGTTCGATTCCTTATCATCATGATGCTCGGGTCTGTTCGTATTGTTGTAATGATTGTTTTGACTTGCTGCTCCAGCTGCACCTGCTGTACCACTACCTGCAGCCTTTTTCTTATCATTTTGGGTTGATCTCTGTTTATTTTCTTGTTGGGTAGAATCATCATTGTTATTTTTATTGTTATGATTTGCTGCTGCACCTATTCCAGCGGCTCCAGCAGCTCCAACGCCTGCAGCTGTTGTTTTGTCTAATTTAGACGACTTTTTTTCTGGATTATTTTGCGCTTGATCATCATCTGCTATTGCTTGCTTAGTTTCATTTTGAGTACTTTGATTGTTTTGTTTGTTGCTTTGTTGTTCGCCAGTATTTCGAGTATCGTGTCTATTGCTTACTGATTCCTTATTATCATGACTTGCTGCGCCAACACTTGCACTGGCCGCACCTTTACGGTTCTGAGAATTCGCATTTTTGTGTTCTGTTGGCTTTGCTTCTTGTTGCGGTTTAGTTGAATCATGTGATGGTTGTCTTTCATCTTCCGTTTGATGGTTTTGATTGTCTTTTTCATTATAGTTATGAACTTGTTTATCTTGATTGCTTTTGATGTTCCGCTGACGTTTACGTTGACGACGTTGTGCATTTCGGGGTGGAAATTGTTGGTTGTTGTCTAAATTTTCTTGTACTTGCTCCTTTTCATTTGTTGTGTGTTCTTCTGTGTGGTGTTCTGATTTATCTTCGTGCTGATTCGTGTCAATTGATTGACGGTTTTTTTCAAAATCATCTTTAAAATTATTAGACACACTCATCATCCTTTCTCTACTGCGAATTAATTATTGTTAGTTATAGTTTACCCAAGAAAATTTATAATATGTACTTATAAATACAATTTATTACAATAATTATAGCGTTACTAAATATTTATAGCAAAGGAAGTACTTAGCTAAGAAATAAATTTTTAAGTTTATCTTCATAAGACATTTGACGTTTGACCTTTTTTCGATTATAAATTTTAAGCGGTTTTATATCAGTATCATGGTCACAACATATAGATGGAATATCAGGGACTTCTCCAAAAAATTCTAATAAGTATTTTCGACGACATTGATCAAGTTGGCTATAACTAAGCATACGATTAAGTGCGAGTTGTTTTCTCTCTTGTGCTATTTGGAAAATCTGTTTAAGTTGTGCATAAGTGAAATGAGAATGTAAGATTTCTAATATATCTTGCTTCAATGGCTCAATGTTTGCACCAAGTTCGTAGCAGTCAATATCATAAGGTAAAATCATATCTGCAAAAAGGATGGTTTCTAATAAATAGCGATCATCCGGTTGAAATAGGCTAATTGCTTGGCTCGGTTGCTGATCACGCCCGGCTCTTCCTATTTCTTGTAGATAACTAGACGGACTGGTAGATAGATGAAAATGAATAACCGTGCGAATATCCTTTTTATTGACTCCCATACCAAATGCACTAGTTGCTACAATGACTGGTATATCATTATTGATAAATTGTTGTTGGACGGTTTGTCGTTCTTGATAAGATAAATCACCATGGTATATCCCTGTTAAATACCCATGTTTATATATAGTCTTGGCTAATTCAACACACATTTTTTTAGACGAAACATAAATAATTGTTGGACCAGATTGTTCTATATAGTGCATTAACCAATTCATTTTTTCTTGATCATTTCTAAAGTTAATGTGCTGAAAACTAATATTAGGTCTATTCATATGTGTTTTGATAACATGAAATGACACATTTAACAGCTGATTTAAATCCTGTTCCAAATGTGGCGGAGCAGTAGCAGTTAGCGCAAGGATGGTAGCATTTTTATAATAGTTGGTTATTTTACTAATAAGCGCATAATGTGGTCTGAAGTCATATCCCCATTCAGAGATACAATGTGCTTCATCTAGTACAATAAGACCAAAATCGATAGTTGAAATTAGTTTGAAGTTTTGAGGTTGTAATATAAATTCAGGACTTAAAAATATAAAGCGACTCTTCGCTAAGCGTTTTATATTCCAGTTTTTTTCATTATCATCCATACCTGAATGAATGTATGCAACAGACTGTTCTCCACTCATTTTTAATTGTGCAACCTGATCGTCCATCAAAGAAATAAGCGGGGAAATAATTAAAGTTGATTGCTGTAATTCATAAGTAGCCATTTGATAACATAGACTTTTACCGCTACCAGTCGGTAAAATGCCCAATGTATGATTTGAATCTAATACACTTTTAATAATTTCCTTTTGTCCTGCTTTAAAGTTATCAAAACCAAACCAGGATTTTAATTTATCCTCTAGCAATAAGCTCACCTCTTTCAATTCCAACAATCATTAGTTTTATTTCAAAATAAGACAAGTTTGGGAAGGCCTGTTTATATGCTTTTAATCGCTCTCCGCGATGTTTGTTATAAAATTCATTAAATTGATGGAAACCGTCTTCAGATATGAAATCAAAATAATGAGTGATATAACCTTTAATAAATAACTCCAGTATATGATCTTCGATTGTATTCAGTTTGACGTGTTGTTTTTGAGCAATTTGCGTCATTGAAAAACGTTGTTTTAATTGTTGTTGGGTTATGTGTGTTTTATGTAATAACGACGGTTTAATGATACATTGACTAAGTATTGGATAACGATATTCTATTTCTAGTTCATACATTAGTGTTACAAGTTCATTCATTTCTAGGTTAAATAAATGCTGTTCAGGTATACTTTCAATCAAACTGATTTGTTGACGGGTATACATTGGTTCTTCATAGCCTTGTAAATAATAATGTAGACAACAATAATTGTTATTATTTGTATATAGAGCTTTAAATAATTGATTTAGCTCAGTGATAAATGCGCTATCCTTATCTTCTTTTTTTATATAGTAGTAGATTTGTTTAACTTTTCTTTGGATAAGGCCATGCTGTGAAATAGGTATAAATGAATAGACATTTTGTTGCGTGTTTGACAACGTTTGAATAAGTAATTGAATACAATTGAAAGTATGTACTAAACTATCATACGTATATCTTGGATGAACTTTTATCGTCATGTCATTGTTAACATTTTGTGCCATAAATCGCTCGAAAGACGGATATTTTAAATTGGGTAAACTGTGATATAATGATAAAAGTTGTTGACTGCAGGCGTCAAAAAAGGTTTGATGTGTTTTTTTGCCTGTTAATAAATTAAAAATGCTTTTATTTGTTTTATAAGTGAATGAATGTTGTTTAGAATAAAGTATAATATCTTTCAATCTCGACCCTCGCTCTTATGAAACTGATAAATTAATAAAAAGTTTTTTCGATGTATACATGAGTATTTGTTATACTAGTGTAGCATGTTTATCAAAGGAGGCGAATGAAAATGGCTAAATATACAATCGTTGATATGGATACGTGTATTGCATGTGGTGCATGTGGTGCGGCCGCTCCAGATATTTATGATTATGACGATGAAGGTATTGCTTTCGTAATCCTTGATGATAACCAAGGTACTGCCGAAGTGCCAGAAGAGTTATATGAAGATATGGAAGATGCCTTAGAAGGTTGTCCAACTGATTCCATCAAAATAGAAGAAGAACCTTTTGATGGTGATGCTTTAAAATTCGAATAGCACATAGCTATTTTATATATAGTAGATTAGTAGTTAAAGCAAAATATTAATTATAATAATTGCAGGCAATGTTTCTCAAATGGTAGCATTGCCTGCTTTGTATTTACAAGCGTATTTTTAAAAGTTTCATTTACCTGTTAATTATTTAAGTACGCTTTTAATTCTGCGATATAAAAGTATAAATATGATTGAGATGATTGCCCCTTTGATAATATTAAACGGTATGATACCAGAGACGATAATGATTTTTATATTTTTTACAATATCTGCTAAGTTGAAAATCATGCCATATAGTGGTAACAATACGAAATAATTTAAAATACTAAGTACAATGGTCATAACTAATGTAGCCATGACTAATGCAGTTATCATTGCTTTATTAGCAACATGTCCTCTTTTATTAACATAATATGCTGTAAGTAAGAAACTTATACCGGCTAAGAAATTAGCCACAGGACCTACTGGGTCTCCCATATTAAAGAAAAAATTAAGCAAATTTTTAATAAATGCTACTATAATACCTGCTATAGGACCCATTGAAAAAGTTGCTAACAATGTAGGGACATCACTGAAATCTAATGTTAAGTATGGCGGAAAAAAAGGTAGTGGAAACTTTAAAAAAGTCAAAACAAAGCCAATGGCACTTAACATGCTGATGGTTATTAGACGTTTATTTTGTTGCATATGTAGTTTTCTCCTTCCATTCATCTTGCAAAGAATTGGAGGAAAATTGTTCGCAACAAATAAACCTCCATCTTCTCCCATCCAGACTATACTGTCGGCTCTAGATTCGCACTAGATCAGCCGCTTGTTGAACACAAGCAGGTCGCAGGCTTTATTTACTGCCGGTTGGGAATTACACCCTACCCCGAAGATGAATTTTAAAATATTTTACGTCATTAATCATACGACAACACTAGCCGCAAAGCAATAAAGTTGCCCGGTAAGAGATGATGATTGAGAGCGGGACAGAATTCATTATGATTTCGTAGTTCCGTATCGGAAAGGTTGACTAGGATGGAAAAAGCTTGGTATAAGGATATTTTCAATTCAGTCAACTACTGCCAATATATCGTGCATAGTTAATCTCAATATGTTTTAACTGATATTAACTATATATAAGGTCAGGTCGGCTCATAAACGTCTCTGCTTAAATAGCCTTCGTCCTTATTTTTATATTAAGTCAAAGTCCAGCACAGAAAAAACTGACTAAACCAGTTTTTTCTAACAAAGCAAGCTGAAGTAGTCTCCTAAGCATGCGAGTCGATCATACAAAGTATTGAATATAAAAAAGCACAAAGACGATTTTTAATTTTAAATC
>NZ_KV830924.1:220139-234550 GCF_001836955.1 Staphylococcus sp. HMSC063A07 | reverse complement strand
TAATTTTAAATCATCTTTGTGCTATTATTTGCGGGTTTATGTCCCTGTCTGAATTCAGTGATATTATCTTTGATAAATTTTATAAATAAGCCTGAAGATTAAGGCTTCGGTAACTTGATTGTAAATGTTGTTCCCTCTCCAACGACACTTGATACAGTGATCGTACCTCCATGTTCTTCTATAATCATTTTACAAATGAATAATCCTAAGCCGGTTCCTTGTTTGCCACGTGTTCTGGATGCTTCAACCTTGTAAAAGCGATCAAAAACAAGATTTAAATGTTCAGGAGCAATACCACTGCCTGTATCATTTATGTGAAGCACATTGTACTTATCAGTATCTTCGCTAGTAATAGAAATTGTATCACCAGGTTGAGTATATCTTGTAGCATTATCAATAAGATTTGTGAGCACTTGATCGATTCGATCAGAATCGTAGTACCACAATGCGTCATTAGTTTCTGGAGTTAAGTACATATTTAATGATAAATCACTAGCTTGTTGTCTATACTTTGTTTGTATTTTGTTTAATAATGGTGCAATAGGTTGTATCTCTTTATTAACAGATAACCCTTCAGCATCCATTCTTGCAACATTGAGTAATTCATTAACTAAACGATTGAGCCTATTTGTTTCATCTAAGACAATTGATAATGACTCTTTAATTTCTTCTGGTTCTGTAACGATACCGTCAACAATTGATTCTGTATATCCTTGTAATAATGAAATAGGTGTACGCAATTCATGAGAAACATTAGCAATGAAATCTTTTTTCATTTGATCTAAGTTATGCTCATTAGTCATATCACGAATAATAACGACAATTCCACTGCGACCATCTTCTTGAATCTGAGGAATGTAACTCATAATGAAGACATAATAGCGTGTGTCAAAATCGTATTCTCGAAATTCTGTGCCTTTACTTGTAAAAGTATCTTCGATTTGGTCTTCAATTCGTTCATACATAGATTGATCAATAGTTGGTAAAATTTCATCTGCCATTTTATTTGATAATATAATGTCGCGATGATCATTGATACCTACAACACCTTCAGCCATTGAATTAATTAAACTATCACGAATATTTTTTGAGGTTGATAGTGCTTGAACATTTTCCTGAATTTCGAAACTCATGTCGTTTAATGCGCGAGATAGTTCACCAATTTCATCTTTAGTTGTTACAGATGAAATTTGAGAATAATCCCCTTTAGAAACACTTTTAGCCTGATTTCTAAGCTTTCTAAGTGGTTTAGTAATTCTATTAGATAGGAAAAAGGCGAAGACAGTTGAAATACCTAGGAAAATAATTGCAGTTATCAGAATAATAATCGTAATAGCGTTATTGGTATCTTCTATGGATTTTAAATCCTGATAAATAAAGACGCCACTATAATGACTGTGACTTCCCTTTTGAGCTTTCATAGGATAACCCAGTAAGATATAAGAACGAGAATGGTCATTATGTTTTAATGTTACATTTTGAGTTGCAGATTGACCTTTATTAAACACTGGAGAAAAGTGTTCGTTTTGATTAATCTCAGCCAACATTTGATTATTTAATTGTGACTCTTTAGCATTATGATGTGTTGACTTGTCTTTCATAATAATAACGCCACCAGAACCACTAATCAGTTTTTGGCTATGTTCAATAGCTAACTTTTTATTTTTAGATGTTTCAACAACATGACTGATTCTTTTGGCATCATCACGAATTGATTTTTCTGTTTGCTCAGTATAATAGTATTGAATAAAAGTTATTAATGCAGCACTTAATAAAATTAAAACTGTCGTTACTATAAAGATAATAGTTAACCACAGTTTTATTACAACACTATTTAGTCGGCTCATCGCTAGCTCTAACTTCAAATTTGTAGCCAACACCCCATACTGTTTGAATCATTTGTGCTGCATCTTCTGAAACACGATTAAGTTTTTCTCTTAAGCGTTTAACATGGGTATCAACAGTTCTTAAGTCACCATAAAATTCATAATGCCAAACTTCTTTAAGTAATTGTTCTCTATCAAATACTTTGTTTGGTGTTTTAGCTAAATATATTAGTAGTTCATATTCTTTGGGTGTTAAGTTAACTTGTTGATTATCAGCTAATACACGATGCGCATCATTATCAATAAGTAAATGATTAAATTCTATGATATCTCTCGCATGAGGCTCGCTTTGTTCGGCGCTTGTTGATTGTGTACGTCTTAATAGCGCTTTCACTCTTAAGACCACTTCACGTGGAGAGAATGGTTTAACAATATAATCATCAGCACCTGATTCGAATCCTTCAACTCGGTTAGTTTCTTCGCCTTTAGCAGTAAGCATAATGATAGGTGTATCTTTATGCTCCCGTAGTTTTGATGCGACCTCGATTCCATCCATTTCAGGAAGCATTAAGTCTAAAAGTATGCATGCATAATTGTGGTCCATGGCTAATTCATAGGCTTCTTTGCCGTCACTAGCCTCATGAATGTTAAAAGATTCTCTCTCTAAGTATAATTTGAGTAATCTTCTAATTCTGTCTTCATCATCTACGATAAGTATTTCCTTACTCATTAATTCATATACCTCCTACACATGCTATTTTCTTGTTTATTATAGCATATGGTAATTGTTAAATCTCTAATTTCAAATTTGATTGTGAAAAAATTAGCATGATTTTATAACCATAAAATTAACTTCAGCAAACTACATGTAACCGCTTACTAATTGCCGTTTTCTGCTTGATGACGTAATACTTTTACTTCATGAGGTGTTAATACGCGTCCTTCTCCAGCGTTAAGACCTTTTAAATTTAGTGAACCGAATTGTATACGTGTTAATTTATTAACGCTATGGCCAAAATGCTCAAACATACGACGTACTTGTCGATTTCGTCCTTCACTAATGGTAATCTCAACTAACGTTGTATTTTTGTCTTTATCTTGGCGTTTAATTTTAACAGTAGCGGGTTGAGTTAAACCATCTTCAAGTTCTATTCCTGCTTCAAGTGCTTTTACTTCTTCGCGCATAAGGTAACCTTTGAGTTTGGCAACATATGTTTTTGGTATATGGTACCGTGGATGGGTCATAAGATTAGTGAACTCACCATCATTTGTTAGTAGTAATACTCCGGATGTATCGTAATCTAAACGACCAACAGGATATATTCTAGTATCTAAGTCTTTAAAATAGTCAGTCACAACTGTTCTTCCACGGTCATCTGATACACTAGTAATGACTTGCGCTGGTTTATGAAACAGAATATATATTTTATCTTCTTGTTCCATTTTGATTCCTTCTACTTCAACTTGATCTGATGGTTTTACTTTTGTGCCAAGTTCAGTGACAACTTCTCCATTCACTTTGACTTTACCTTCAGTAATCAATGTTTCAGCTTTTCTTCTAGACGTATAACCACTATTAGCAATTCTTTTTTGCAATCGCTCTAGTTCTTTGCTCATAATCATTCTCCCTTTTGATTAACTAATTGACTAAAGAAATCTTCCATTTCTTCATCATCTTCTTCGGTAGTTGGTAAATCTTCTATTGTTTCTAATCCAAATACATTTAAAAATAATTCAGTTGTATACAAGTGATGGCTTCTTGAATGTTCAACATCTTTAGCTTCAATCATACCACGAGCAACTAATGTTCTAACAGCACCATCTGAATTAATACCTCGTATTAATTCAATATCACTACGTGTAATAGGTTGATTATAAGCAACGATTGATAACGTTTCCATTGCAGCTTGTGATAATTTCATATTTGACTTTTGTTGAACGAGTTTTTCAATATAATTAGCAGCATCTTTTTTTGTAGTTAATACATAAGTTTGACCGTAGTGATGAATTTCTAGTCCTTGAGATGAATAATTATCGATTAATTCAATCAATTGTGGTTTAGTAATGTCCAGTATCTCTAGTAATTGTTTTGTGTCAATACCTTCATCGCCAGCTGTATATAATAATGCCTCTAAGATTGCTTGTTTATCCAACTTGATAATTCACTCCCCTTACAATATCAATATCATCAAAATTTTGCTTTTGACTTATGTTTATTATGCCAGCCTTAGACATTTCTAAAATAGCAAGAAAATGCGTAACGACTTGTTCAATTGGTTCATGAAAAGTAAATAAGCTGAAAAAATTAAACGCTGTTTGTGTACGTAATCTTGTCGTTACAATTTCTGTTGCTTCTTCAATAGTGAATGTTTCTTTACTGATTTCTACAGTTTTTGGTGTGTGATACTCAACGCGATTTTTCACTCTTTGATAAGCAACAATCAGTTCTGTCAAATCAATGGTGTTTGATTTATCCCAACTTTCATTAGTTTCTAAATGAGATAAATCTGTCGGATGTTTTGTAAAGTAGAGATCTCGTTCTGCTTTCATACTATCAAGTATTTCTGTATATTCTTTATAGTTTTGATATTCAATTAGTCTACCTACTAAATCTTCACGTGGATCTTCTTCAAATTCTACATGATCATCTGATTGAGGTAGAAGTAATTTACTTTTAATCATTAAGAGTTCAGAAGCCATAACGAGATATTCACTAGCAATATTAATTTCTAGACGCTTCATCGTATGTACATATTGCATATATTGCTCAGTTAATGTTTTCATTGGAATGTCATAAACATCTATTTCATATTTCTGAATTAAATGGAGCAATAAATCGAGTGGACCGCTAAAAGCGTCTAATTTTACTTCATACATTTTTATCTACCTCATATTGCATCTATTGTGCATATTTATCAAAAATATTATAGCATGAATAGTAGATATATTTAAAATGAAGGATGTATTTATTTGGAAAAAGCACTTATTGAATTTTTTTATCAATTTCACAGACATCAACATTACTTTTTATGTCATGATATTTTAGAAGATGCATGGAAAGAGCAACCATCATATTCAAAGCAAGATGCTATTGTGAGTTTAATTTTATTTACAACAGCTTCATATCACCATAGACGACATAATTATAAAGGTGCTTTAAAAAGTTATAAAAAAGCACTAGTTACGATATGCAATGCGGTAGAAACACATCAATTACCATTAAACATTGAAGCATACCAACAGCTAATAGAAGAGAAAATTTATCAGGTTACAAAGCAGCATGAGTTTATTCCTATCTATTTGCCTATGACGTCTGAAGCAGAATTAATCGTCAAACGTTTTCATTCAGATTATTTCTTTGAACCAGAAACGTTAACCGATGACTATATTATTCATCACCATAAATTAAGAGATCGCTCTGCTGTAAACCAAGCTAGAATATTAGCTAAAAAGAAAAAGAGTCATAATAAAGATTTTAGTGACTGACATTAATCTTTATTATGCCCTTGGATGATATTGATTATATATTTGCCTGATTTGTGCTTTAGAAACATGAGTATATAATTGCGTAGTTGATATGTCTGAATGTCCAAGCATTTCTTGAACTGCTCTTAAATCAGCACCGTTTTCTAATAAATGTGTTGCAAATGAATGTCTTAAAGTATGTGGCGTTAATGTTTTCGTAATATTTGATTTTATGCCATATTGTTTAATCATTTTCCAAATACCTTGTCGAGATAATGGTTTACCATGCATATTTAAAAACAATACATTCGTAACCGTGCTTTTAAGCAATTGTGGTCGAATCTCTTTCATATAAGTCTTTAAATAATCTATGACAGTATCACCTAATGGAATAATGCGTTCTTTATCACCTTTACCAAACACACGTACAAAGCCCATAATGACATTAATGTTTTCTATTTCAATATGCACGAGTTCGGAAACACGCATACCAGTTGCATACATTAATTCAAGAATTGTGCGATCTCTATAGCCATTTTTTTTAGATAAATCTGGCGCTTCTAATAAACGTACAACTTCATCTATTTCAAGAACATCAGGTAATTTTTTCTCGTATTTCGGTGTTTCAAGTAATACAGTTGGATCTTTTGCGGCATACTTTTCTCGTAATGCAAATTGATGAAAACTTCTAATAGTTGAAATAAAACGAGCTAACGATTTAGCCGAACTTCCTTGATCAATTAAGTAACCTAAACACTCTTGTATCGTTTGACGGTCTATAAAGTCGATATGTTCAATATGTCGTGTTTCAAGATAAAGTTTATATTTATCTAAATCTCTACGATAGGCACCAATCGTATTTGGACTTAATCCCTTTTCAATTTGAATAAATTTTAAATATTCTTCTATGATTGTATTCATGTCATAACCTCTTTAAAACGGGATGTAACAAAGTGTCTTTAAGAGGATTTGTTATCTCCTTTACCTTTAGCTTGACATTCAGCACATATGCCATGAAATGTTAAGCGATGATCTAAAATTTTAAAATTAAATTCAGTTTCCACACGTTCTTCGACTTGTGGTAATAAATCTTCTTCAATTTCATCAACACGACCACACTCCATACAAACTAAATGATGATGAAAATGTTTAGCACCTTCTTTTCTTAAATCGAAGCGGGCAACGCCGTCACCAAAATTAATCTTGTCTACTACTTTTAATTCTGCTAATAATTCTAACGTACGATAGACAGTGGCTAACCCAATTTCTGGAGCACGATCCTTTACCTTCAAATATACATCTTCTGCACTTAAATGGTCCTTTTCATTTTCAATTAAAACGCTCACTGTTGCTTCACGTTGAGGTGTTAATTTATATGAAGATTGTTGTAATTGTTGCTTCACGCGATTTAAACGGTCTTCCACGGAAGCTTCACCCCTCTACTAAAAATTATAATCATTTTAATCTATACTGATAAAATTCTCATTTATAAAGTACCAATATTATCAATAAAACGCAAGTAAGACTGCTTATTATTTAGAATTATTATAATGTAGCAGTAAATATTGTAGTGCGATGATTGTTTTTGCATCGGTGATTTCATTAGTTGCTAATCGTTGGCTTATCTCTGTTAAAGGTATTTTATGTAATTCGACAAATTCATCATCGTCTAAATGCATCTTGCCAGGTGATAATTTGTCAGTAAAGTAGATAGATAATTTTTCATTTGAAAAGCCAGGAGAACCATACATATCCGTTATATGCACAAGATGTTCAGCAACATACCCTGTCTCTTCAGACAATTCTCTTTTAGCTGCACTTTCAAGTTGCTCTCCTTGTTCTAATTTACCAGCTGGAATTTCTAGTAAAGGTTGCTCAATTGGCTTGCGATATTGTTTAACTAATAAAACTTCATTCTCAGGGGTCACCGCACATACTGCTACGGCACCATTATGATAAATAAGTTCACGTTTGGCTCTTTTGCCATTCGGTAATTCCACTTCATGAAGTTCCAGGTCTATGATTTTCCCATTATAAATAACTGTTCTATCAATGGTCGTTTCTGTAAAGTCCATTATTTATTCACTCCTCTTTCATTTAGATGGATATATTGATAAGATAAATGCGTTAATTAAAGTGTATCGAAAGGAGCTAGGACATGCAAAAAAATATTTTAAAGAGTGGCATAGAAATTTCTGAATTAGGTTTAGGTTGCATGAGTTTAGGAACAAATTTTAAAACTGCTCAATCTATTATTGATTGTGCTATCGAGCATGGTATTACTTACTTTGATACGGCTGATATGTATGACCGTGGAATGAATGAAGAACTTGTAGGGAAAGCACTTAAAAAATACCATAATCGTGGTGATATCATCGTTGGTACAAAAGTAGGTAACCGTCTATTAGATAATGGTCAGACAACTTGGGATCCTTCTAAGAAACATATTAAAGAGGGCGTGAAACAATCGCTGAAGCGTCTAAAAATGGAACATATTGATTTATATCAATTGCATGGTGGGACTATCGATGATCCTATAGATGAAACGATTAGTGCCTTTGATGAATTGAAGCAAGAAGGTATCATACGTTCATACGGTATTTCATCCATTCGTCCAAATGTTATTGACTATTACTTGAAGCATAGTCAAATTGATACAATTATGTCGCAATTTAATCTGATAGATAATCGCCCAGAACGCTTATTAGAACAAATCCATGCAAAGCAAGTTAAGTTACTCGCTCGTGGCCCCGTATTTAAAGGATTATTAACTGCTAATAGTATTGATGTATTAGATAGTAAATTTCAAGAAGGTATATTTGATTATACGCATCATGATTTAGGTGAAACAATTGCTTCTATTAAAGAAATTGATAATAATTTAAGTGCGTTATCATTTAACTATTTAGTGTCACATGATGCATTAGGATCTATTATTGTTGGCGCAAGTTCAGTGAAGCAACTTGAAGAAAATGTGCATAATTATTTAATTAAACTTAGTTTAGACAAAGTTAAAGCAGCGCGTCATCGTGTAAAAAATATAGAATATACGCAGCATTTAACTTAGGAAAACAGCTTGGACATCAAAAATAAAATATTAGCGCAAAGAGAGCGGAACAGAATTTATTATAAATTCGTAGTCCTGCCCTGATAAGGTTGACTAGGATTGAAAATATGTTTAAATCAAGCTTTTTTCAATCCTAGTCAACTATTGCCAATATTAGTTCATAAGTTAAGACATCATGATGTCCCAGACTTTTTGCGCTTCTTTTATATTCAACACTTTGTATTTTATTGGTTCGTCTTCATAGGGCGCAGTCTCATCCTCCCCACCCCAACTTGCTTTGCTTGGTGAAATGCTTTTTGCATTTCTCTTTGTTGGGGCCCCGGCACTGTTTTCTCATGAGTTTTGTTATAAATATTATGTATTTACATGTCATTTTACGGTGAAGTGCTTTTAAAAAAGTATGGCGCTTTTGTATCATTTAATATTCGTTAATAAACGCAATGAATGAGGTGCCTTATGAATAAGAATAATGACATGAAGCAACATATGTTATCAATAGAAATATCAGTTTTAATATCTTTAATGTTTAGCCTACAAATTATTTCATTACATTTTATTTTTAAATAATGGTGCAAAAATACGTTCAAATGTTCTTGGAGCAAGTTGATATATTTTGAGCATTTGATGCATCCATGTCGGTTGATTTATTTCTTGCTCTTTTCTAATTATGCCTTTAATAACTCGGTGTGCTAACTGTTCAGGTTCAATCATTAGACGACTATACTTTGTTGCATATGTCATCGTGGGGTCTGCTTTTTTATGAAATGGCGTTCGAATCGGACCAGCATTAACAACCATAACATGTAATTCAGGTGATTCTATTCTTAATGCGTTTAACGAAGCGTTTAAAGCTGCTTTAGATGCACTGTAATGTGCGGCATGTGCTTGAGTAACAAAAGCAGCTTGGCTTGAAATAGCTACGATTGACGCCCCATTAACTAAATAAGGTGCTAAACCATAAAAGAGCAAATGAAATCCAAGTAAATTAACTGCATAAGTTTCTATCATTTCCTTATTTGAATGAGCGGCTATAGATTTAAAGTAACCTAAACCTGAGCTATAAATAATGCCATCAATAGTTTCTGACCATTGAGAAGTAAGTGCTATAATGTCATTTTGTTGTTCTAAATCACAACATATTGTTTGAATATGTCCTTTGTATTTATTTAACGACAATGATTGATACTTCTCTATGTCTCTTATGATTAAGGTCACTTTTGCGCCATGACTTAGCAATGCTTTTACAATTTCTAAGCCTAAGCCACTTGTTCCTCCAGTTACAACATAATGTTTACCTATCATTTTGTTCTCCTTTTAGTATCAATTTCGACCATATTTTATAGTTATGTTACTATGTATCTATCAAAAGGGGAAGGAATTGATATAGTAATGAAACTTGTTTTTTATGGTGCAGGTAATATGGCTCAAGCTATTTTCACAGGTATTATTAATGCAAATAAGTTAGAATCAAATGACATTTATCTTACGAATAAATCTAATGAAGAGCGCCTTAAAACATTTTCAACTCGCTTAGGTGTTGAATATAGTTATGATGATGCAGCTTTATTAAAAGGTGCAGATTATGTTTTTTTAGGAACAAAACCACATGATTTTGAAACTGTTGCCAAACGCATTCGTCCATATATACAAGATAATAATCGCTTTATATCAATCATGGCAGGACTGCCTATTGATTATATTAAACAGCAACTTGAAGTTAATCAGCCAGTAGCGCGTATCATGCCTAATACAAATGCGCAAGTGGGTCATTCAGTCACAGGTATTAGCTTTTCAAATAATTTTGGACCAACTGCTAAGCAAGAAGTGATTGATTTGGTAAACGCCTTTGGTTCTGTAATAGAAGTTGACGAAAGTCATTTACATCAAGTGACAGCAATTACTGGAAGTGGTCCAGCTTTCCTTTACCATGTATTTGAACAATATGTCAAAGCCGGGACAAATCTTGGTTTAGAGAAGCGTCAAGTAGAAGAATCAATCCGTAATCTTATAATTGGTACGAGTAAGATGATTGAACGTTCAGATTTAAGTATGGAACAGCTTAGGAAAAATATTACATCCAAGGGTGGTACTACGCAAGCAGGGTTAGATGCGCTTGCAGAGCATAATATATCGGGTATATTTGAAGACTGTTTAAATGCGGCTGTTAAAAGAAGTATAGAATTATCTAAAAATGATAACTAATACAATTAAAACATTAAATAGAGTAGCATAGAAATCTTTAAGTTAAACTGATTTTCTGTGCTACTCTATTTTATATATTATTTATTTTTATTCAATTTTGAAAGTGTCGAAATCGTTTACAAATATGAAATTAGGTACATTGTCTTGCTGCAAAAGATGATTATAAATGTGATGAATATCCTCTTTATTATAGCGATTACTCATATGAGTGATTAATGTTTGCTTAACATGTGCCTGATGAATAAGCTGAAATACATCATCTATATGACTATGATGATAGTTATTTGCTAATGCTTTATCCCCTTCTATGTATGTAGCTTCATGAATCATTAACTGAGCGCCCTGTGCTATGATTTTCTCGTTGGCACATGGCTTAGTATCTCCAAATATTGCTATGATTGGACCTGGTTTTGCTAATCCTTTAAAGTCTTGGGATTTATAAATAATATTATTAAATTCAAATGTATCGTTATCCTTAACTTCTTGGTATTTAGGACCTGGCTCAAGTCCGAGTGCTTTCAAAGCTTCGACATTAATTTTACCTGGTGTTGTAGGCGCTTCAACTCTGTAACCATAAGATACAATGCCATGGTTTAGAACCTTTGCAGTTACCTTAAACCCATTATGATGATAACTAAAGCCATCGTCGATTTCTATAAAAGTAATTGGATAATTCAAGTGAGATTCAGATAAGCTTAAAGTTGTTTCAACAAATGCCTTGATTCCATGAGGACCAACCAAAGTTAAAGGTTTACTTTCTCCTCCTTGAAATGAGCGACTTGTTAATAAACCTGGTAATCCAAAAATATGATCGCCGTGCATATGCGTTATAAAAATATGATCAACTTTACCGAGTTTAATGGAATGATGTAAAATTTGATGTTGTGTTCCTTCGCCTACATCAAATAGCCATATTGAATTAGAGTAAGGTTCCAAATTTAAAGCAATTGCTTGTGTATTTCTTTCTTTTGTAGGCAAGCCTGCGCTCGTACCAAAAAACGTTACTTCCATGCATATGCCTCCTTTACTTCAATATATTTTATCATAAGTAATGACAATTGTTATAATAAGAAATAAAGTATAATATAAGCAAAAAGATATGAATACCTGTCCCTTTTATTTTATAATAAGAAAATCATATCCCTAAAGAATTGAGGTTTTGATCTTGAGTACAAAAAACAAACATATTCCTTGTTTAATTACAATTTTTGGAGCAACTGGTGATTTAAGTCACAGAAAGCTTTTCCCATCTCTTTTCCATTTATTTCAACAAAATAATCTTGATGAACATATTGCTATCATCGGAATTGGTCGCCGAGATTTAACAAATGATGAATTTCGTCAACAAGTTGCATCTTCTATACAGCACCATGTAGGCAATACAGACTTATTAGATGAATTTATGACGCATGTCTATTATCATCGTCATGATGTCAATGATGAGGCAAGTTATCAATCGTTGTTAACTTTTTCAAATGAATTAGATAAGCAATATCAATTACAAGGTAATCGCCTATTCTATTTAGCTATGGCACCTCAATTCTTTGGTATTATTTCAGATTTCTTAAAAACATCTGGTCTTACTAATACACATGGTTTCAAACGTCTAGTTATAGAAAAACCATTTGGCAGTGATTTGAAATCTGCAGAATCTTTAAACAAACAAATTAGAAGATCGTTCAAAGAAGAAGAAATATATAGAATTGATCATTATTTAGGTAAAGATATGGTGCAAAACATTGAAGTGTTAAGATTTGCCAACGCGATGTTTGAGCCTTTATGGAATAATAAATATATTTCAAATATTCAAGTAACATCATCAGAATTATTAGGTGTTGAAGATCGTGGAGGATACTATGAATCAAGTGGTGCATTAAAAGATATGGTGCAAAACCATATGCTTCAAATGGTGGCTTTACTTGCCATGGAAGCACCTATTAGTTTAAAAAGCGAAGATATACGTGCCGAAAAGGTAAAAGTATTAAAATCTTTACGTAAATTAGAGCCAGAAGAAGTTAAACAAAACTTTGTACGTGGCCAATATGGTGAAGGTTATATTGATAATAAGCCAGTTAAGGCTTATAGAGATGAGGATCGAGTAGCAAATGATTCTAACACGCCAACGTTTGTGTCAGGTAAATTAATGATAGATAACTTTAGATGGGCTGGTGTACCGTTTTATATCCGTACAGGCAAACGTATGAAGTCAAAAACAATTCAAGTTGTAGTTGAGTTTAAAGAAGTTCCAATGAATTTATATTATGAATCAGATAAGCTGTTAGATTCTAACTTATTAGTCATTAATATCCAACCAAATGAAGGTATTTCACTGCATTTAAACGCTAAAAAAAGCATCCAAGGTATCGAAACTGAACCAGTTCAACTATCTTATGCAATGAGTGCTCAAGATAAAATGAACACAGTTGATGCGTATGAAAACTTACTTTTTGATTGTCTAAAAGGAGATGCGACTAACTTCACGCATTGGGAAGAATTAAAATCAACATGGAAATTTGTCGATATCATTCAAGAAGAATGGACATTAAATGACCCTGTATTTCCTAATTATGAATCTGGAACTAATGGTCCGCTTGAAAGCGATTTATTATTAAGCCGAGATGGTAATCACTGGTGGGACGATATTCAATAAAAACATAAAGAGCAGCATATCGTTTTATGTATTCGAGTGCTGTTCTTTTATTTTTAAATTAATGTGACCGTAATTGGTGTATATTTAGTGAAATTATTGTAAAATATAATGTAATGATTGAAATTTATTGGAGTGAAAGTTTTGGACGTTATTAAGCAGCTACAACAGGCCATTGTTTATATTGAAGACCGCATTACCGAGCCGTTTAATTTGCAGGAATTAAGTGATTACGTTGGTCTTTCACCTTACCATCTCGACCAATCATTTAAAATGATTGTGGGTTTATCTCCATCAAATTATGCTCAAGCAAGAAAAATGACACTTGCAGCAGAAGATATGATACAAAATTCATCACGTCTTGTTGATGTTGCAAAAAAGTATCAATATGCTAATGCAAATGATTTTGCAAATGATTTTAGTCGTTTTCATGGTCTCTCACCTATTCAAGCATCTACTAAAAAAAATGAACTTAAAATTCAAAAAAGAGTATACATAAAATTATCTACAACAGAGCGTGAACCATTTCCCTATAGATTAGAAGAAACCAGCGATATTGCGCTGGTTGGGCATGCACGATATATTAATACAAACCAACTATCCAATCCATTTAATGTTCCAGACTTTTTAGAAGATTTATACCTTGATGGTAAGATTAAAGATTTATTAAAGTATAATAATATAAGCCCTTATGAATTATTTGTCATTAGTTGTCCTTTAGACAACGGGTTGGAAATATTTGTCGGCGTTCCAAGTGATCGATACCCGATGCATTTAGAAAGTAGACGCTTACCTGGTCGTCATTATGCAAAGTTTAATCTGCACGGTGAGATAGATTATGCTGTAAATGAAGCATGGCATTTTATTGAAACGAGTTTGCAATTAACATTGCCTTATGAACGAGATAGCCTTTATGTCGAGATATATCCACATGAGATATCTTTTGAACAGCCAACTAAAATTCAACTTTGGTTACCAATACAACAAGAAACATATCATGTAGATTCAGAAGATGAAATAGAATAATGTGACAAACGACAAGTCTGGGACATAAAGTTCTTGGACAAATAAAAAAGCAATTTCTATTGAAAATAATATAGGAACTGGCTTTTTTAAGTATGTTGATGTGAAATTACGTATAAATGAGATGTATTTTTGCAAGACCCTTTGCGGTACAGAATTCATAATGAATTCGTAGTCCCGC
>NZ_KV830924.1:196173-220039 GCF_001836955.1 Staphylococcus sp. HMSC063A07 | reverse complement strand
TTTTCAATCCAGTCAACTACTGCCAATATTATAGTGGTCAAACTAAAGTTCTGCAACAAAACATTCATATGGTTGGACTCTTTCCAGAATTACTTCACTTGGATAATTGTGTAATTTAATCTTGGCATGCGTAATATCAAATGGTAAATTAAGTTTTGCTTCAGTTTTTGTTAAATTAGCTGCTACTACAACAGTTTTATCTCCAAGTGTGCGTGTGTATGCAAATATTTTAGAATTAACAGCATCTACTAAATCAAATTGACCATAAGTATAAATGTCATCAGATTTTTTTAATTTAATTAATTTTTTATAAAAATTCAATACAGAATGTTCATTACTTAATTGCTCTTTAACATTGATCGTTTTATAGTTAGGATTGACTGGAAACCATGGTTGCCCTTCTGTAAATCCACCATTCACACTATCATCCCATTGCATTGGTGTACGCGCGTTATCACGATTTTCCATTTTATACTTGTCTAGTAGTTTTTCAACGTCTCCACCTGACTTTTTCACAATTTGATATTCATTTTTTACAGCTATATCATTAAATGTCTCTATGCTTTCAAATGGATAGTTGGTCATACCTATTTCTTGTCCTTGATAGATAAATGGTGTACCTTGTTGTAAGAAATAAACTACAGCGTGGCTTGTCGCCGACTCATACCAATATTTTTCATCATCTCCCCATGTTGAAACTCTACGTGGTTGGTCATGATTTTCAATAAATAATGCATTCCACCCTATGCCTTCGAGACGTTTTTGCCAATGATTTAAGACATTTTTGTAGGCGTTGACATTAAATTTTTGATCTCCTGTTGACCATAATCCGAGATGTTCAAATTGAAAAATCATATTAAATTTTCCTTCGTCCTCGCCTACCCATTCTTCTGCATTATCTGGATTAACACCATTTGCTTCACCCACTGTCATAATATCATAATGACTCAAAGATTTATCTTTCATTTCCTGAAGCCACGCTTGTATACCTGGTTGATTCATATCAACATCAAAGGCAGGTGCATAGGATTTACCAATTGGAACTGGTAAATCCCCTGCTTCAAATGTTTTCTTAATATGAGTAATTGCATCAACTCGAAATCCATCAATTCCTTTATCAAACCACCAATTCATCATGTCGAATATGGCTGTTCTTACTTCAGGATTATGCCAATTTAAATCGGGTTGTTTTTTACTAAATAGATGGAAATAATATTGTTGTGTTTGAGTATCATATTCCCAAGTAGATCCATTAAAGATACTTTCCCAGTTATTTGGCTCTGAACCGTCTTCTTTAGGATCTCGCCATATATACCAATCGCGTTTGGGGTTATTCTTGCTTGATTTTGATTCTATAAACCATGGATGCTCATCAGAAGTATGATTAACGACTAAGTCTAAAATCAATTTCATATCACGTGCATGAATTTCATTTAACAGTTGATCAAAGTCAGACATTGTACCAAATTCATCCATGATTGCTTGATAATCACTTATATCATACCCATTATCATCATTAGGTGATTGATACATTGGACTTAACCAAATGACATCAATGCCTAAATCTTTTAAGTAATCTAATTTAGCAATGAGACCGGGTAAATCCCCGATACCATCATTATTACTGTCATTAAAGCTTCTAGGATACACTTGATATGCGACCGCTTCTTTCCACCAATTTCTTTTAATTGACATAGTACCTACTCCTTTATATTTATTTGAGTTGATTGACGTTGAATGATTGATGTTGGTATATAGATGTTTTGATTTTCTACATTAGATACTTGTTGTTGTGCTAATAGATTAATGATTTGTGTTGCAGCAGTTTGTCCTAAACATTCTGTATTTATATTGATACACGTTTGTGGGGGTGAAGCACTTTCGGTTATAAATGAATAATTAAATGTTGCAGTGCCTATATCTTTTGGAATAAACACATGATTATCATATAACACGCTTAAAAGATGTAGATTAAGCATTGCATCTGAAGTGATAATAGCATGAGGTAATTGCTGTAAGCATAATAAGTATTTGACAAATTGTTGTAAATCTAGGCGCTGATTTGATATGTTGTGCACTTTGGGATATAAACTCGCATCGATCATTGCTTGTTGATAGCCAATTGTTCGATCTGCGGAAACTGCATAATTACCTTTTTCGGACAAAAATAGAATATCTTGATAGCCTTGTAGGATTAACCAATCAGTTAGTTTATATGCTGCTTCAATATTATCATTATCAATATGGATGACATCATTTTTATTATAATTTTTACCAATAACAACAAACGGTATACCTAGATTAACTAATAATTGAAAGATAGGATCATTTTCTTTGGAATAAAGTAATATAAATCCATCCACCTTTTTGCTATCTATAAAATATTGAACCTCTTTTAACAAATCTTCTTCATTATTTGAAACTGTTGTATTGGTAGCATAATTAAATTGATTACATGTGTTACTTATGCCAGTAATCACATCATTATAGAATGGATTTTGGCGCAATAGATTTGTTTCACTTTTGAAGATAAGACCGATTGTGTTTGTTTTTTTAGTTATAAGTGTACGTGCAGCTTGATTAGGGAAGTAATTTAATTCATCCATCGCTGTTTGTACCTTTTGGATAGTGGCTAAACTAATTTTCTTGTTACCTTTAATGACTCTTGAAACAGTTGATGGTGAGACATTTGCATACCTTGCCACGTCTTTAATTGTTACCGTAAAATCACCTCTTTTATAGTAAGCGCTTTCAATAGAAATTCTATAACATTTAATAGGTAAAAGTAAAATAATTATGCAAACGTTTGCACAGAATGATAAGAAGGGAGCGGGACTACGAATTCATAATGAATTCTGTCCCGCTCCGGCAAGGTTGACTAGGAATGACAAAAGCTTAGTGTAAGCTTATTTTCAATCCAGTCAATAGTTCATAGCCAATAACATACTAATATCCTAGACTCTTAAATATTATTCTTCAACCCATTGTGTATGGAATACGCCTTCTTTGTCTTTACGTTCATAAGTATGAGCGCCAAAGTAATCGCGTTGAGCTTGGATTAAGTTAGCAGGTAAGTTCTCTGAACGATAACTATCATAGTAATTAATACTAGCTGAGAAACCTGGTGTAGGCACGCCATTACGAACACCTGTAGCTACGACATCTCTTAATGCATCTTGATATTCAGTTACAATACCTTTAAAGTAAGGGTCTAATAATAAATTTTGTAATTCTGAATTATTATCATATGCATCTTTAATTTTTTGCAAGAATTGTGCACGGATGATACAACCTTCGCGCCAAATCATAGCTAAATCGCCCAATTTAAGATTCCATTCGTTTTCTTCACTTGCTTTGCGCATTTGAGCAAAACCTTGAGCATAAGAACAAATTTTACTCATATATAAAGCTTTACGAATTTTTTCTAAGAATTCATCTTTGTCACCGTCAAATGTAGCGTTTGGTCCATTTAATAATTTGGAAGCATTGACACGTTCTTCTTTTATGGATGAAATAAAACGAGCAAATACTGATTCTGTAATAATTGTTAATGGAATACCCAATTCTAACGCGTTAATCGATGTCCATTTACCAGTTCCTTTTTGGCCAGCAGTATCAAGAATTTTTTCTACTAAAGCATCATGACTTTCGTCTAATTTTGTAAAGATATCTCCAGTGATTTCGATTAAATAGCTTTCTAATTCACCAGCATTCCAATCTTTGAATGTTTTCGAAATCTCTTCATGTGACATACCTAATAGGTCTTTCATCATAGCATAACTTTCCGCGATTAATTGCATATCGGCATATTCAATACCGTTATGGACCATTTTCACGTAATGACCTGCACCATTAGGCCCAATATATTCTACACAAGAAGCACCGTCTTTAGCTTTCGCAGCTATAGCATCTAAAATATCACTTACTTTATTGTATGCTGCTTCTTGTCCACCAGGCATCAAAGAAGGACCAGTAAGAGCCCCTACTTCTCCACCAGATACACCCATGCCTATGAAATTAATGCCGCTTTGGGCTAACGCTTTATTTCGACGAATCGTATCTTGGTAATTTGTATTTCCTCCGTCAATAAGAATATCATCATCATCTAATAAAGGTAACAAACTATCTATAGTTGCATCTGTAGCAGGACCAGCTTTTACCATGAGTAAAATTTTACGAGGTTTTTCTAGGGAATTAACAAACTCCTCTAAACTATAAGTTGGATGAATATTTTTTCCTTTTGATTCTTCTACCATTTCATCCGTTTTTTGTCTAGAACGGTTAAACACAGAAACACTGTAACCGCGTGATTCTATATTCCACGCCAAGTTTTTCCCCATTACTGCCAAACCTACTACACCGATTTGTTGTGTCATATTACTTACCTCTCTTGTTCAATTTTTCATTAGTATTGTATCATATATTATGAGTATACTTCATCTTACATAAACTTACTTAGCTACATTTTCAACGATTTTAATTAGTTGCTCAGTTAATTGACATAAAGCAGTCACTGAAATTCTTTCTGATGTAGTGTGGATGGCTTCATAACCAACGCCTAATATCACAGTAGGAATGCCTAACATATTGATTATACTTCCGTCTGAACCGCCACCTGAAATTACAGTATCTCCAGATAAGCCTAATGCATGGGCACTATTTACAGCAATTTGAGTGACAAGTGCGTCGTCGGGAATTTTAAAACCAGGATAACTTTTTACTACATTTACTTCAGCAGCGCCACCCAATGCTTTAGCTGTAGATTCAAACGTTTCTTTCATATGATGTATTTGTTGTTTGATCATTGTATCGGAATGAGATCTTGCTTCTGCCTCTAAAACAACTTCGTCAGCAACAATATTTGTAGCAGCGCCACCATGAAATTTACCAATATTAGCTGTAGTCACATTATCAATTTGGCCTAATTTCATCTTACTAATTGCTTTTGCAGCAATATTAATCGCGCTAACACCTTTATTAGGAGTGCTTGCATGCGCTGTTTTACCTTTAATGATTGCCTCTAAAAGCATTTGAGTAGGTGCACCAGTTACGGTTGTGCCAACATCTACACTGGCATCTACAGCAAAACCATAATCAGCATCTAAAAGACTGTCATCAAGTGCTTTAGCTCCTAATAATCCTGATTCTTCCCCTACGGTAATAATGAATTGAATTTGTCCATGTAAAATATTGTGTTCTTGGATGTGCCGAATCATTTCTATAATAGCTGCTAATCCTGCTTTATCGTCAGCCCCTAAAACCGTAGTGCCATCAGAATAAATATAGCCGTCTTCTTTAATTTCAGGTTGAATATTTACACCAGGAACGACGGTATCCATATGACTCGTAAAATAAATTTTATCAACATCTCTATTCGTAATATTACTTGGTAATGTACAAATTAAATTGTTTGCACCTAAACCATCATGCTGACTGGCTTGATCTTCAATTACATTTAACCCTAATTGTTTTAATTTAGTTTTTAATATGGGTTGAATTACTGATTCATGACCCGTTTCTGAGTCGATTTGTACCAATTCTAAAAATGTATCAACTAATCGCGATTGGTTAATCACCTTGCCCACTCCTTCTTCTAAAACTTATGATTATAGTTTAACTGACTTGAGTTAACAGAGAAAATATAATGATTGCCATTTTGAAGTAAATCATATAAGGTTATTTTATATATAAATTTTATAACATTATCATACAGTGTTAAGGAGCGTTTCAATTGAATAACAAAGTTTTAAGAGTTATTATTATCGTCATGTTGGTTGCAGTTGTGGCAGCATTATTATTAACAAGTTTAGTGCCATTTATGCAATAAAATACAGGCATGTTGTAATGACATTGTGTCATGCAAGCATGCCTGTATTTATTATAATTCACTATGTAAGCGCAATGAGCCGAATTGTGATTTTATTTGTAAATAATCCTCTAATTCATTTAAAATCTGAATTAAACTTGAACGTGAATTTAATGCTTTATGTGTGGTTGGTAAAGGCAATTCATTTAATGTGAGTCTGATTTCATATAAAGAATGTAAGCGCAATACTGTATAGTCGTTGCTATTGACATTTTCACCAATTTCATACAATAAATGTGAGACTCTTTTAGCTATTGGATCGTTTATTTCAACATTTTGAAGGTGTGCGTGTATACGTTTTAATAACTCAAGTTGTTCTTGTCGCATATCAAAATAGTGATAGTATGAATTTTCATTACGTACAAAATGATTTTTTACATCTCTAAATGCGATTGACTTTCCTTTGCTAATATCTAACTGTAATTGCTTGAAATTCAATTTAATAATCTCATTTGATGATTTACATAATTGGCTAAATTTTAAAAAGACTTCTTTAAATTCTTGTTCAATTTTAGCTTTATAACGCATTAAATCTTTATCTAAACTTGGCATAATTAAATTCATAATAAAAGCAATACCAAGACCAACACATAAAAGCTGGATTTCATTGAAAATTAAATGAAGGTTAATTGCTTTAGCATTAAAGACATGAAGTAAAATAACGCAACTGGTAACGACACCTTCTTGTACTTTTAACATCACGGTAACAGGAATAAATAACATAACGATTAAACCTAGAATAACTGGTGTTTGACCTAATAAACTGAAGATAGCAGAACCAATAAATAAAACTAAGATACAGGATATAAATCGAGATACTATCGCTTGAACCGAATGCATTTTTGTATGTTTGATGCACAACACAATAAGGATAGCACTTGAAGCATAATTATCAAGTCCTAGCCATTTTGCTAGAATGACTCCGAGAGTAATACCTACAGCTGTTTTCAGTGTTCTAAATCCAATCTTATAAGGATTTAACTTTAACATGTGTAAGCACCAATTATCTTTCTTCGCAGTACTTATCGAATAACGCTTGTAATTGATTGATGACATCCATAACATCATGTCCTTCAATTTGATGACGTTCAATCATTTCAGTGATTTTACCGTTTTTAATAAGTGCAAAAGATGGACTAGATGGTGCATAGCCTTCAAAATAATCTCTTGCTTTTTGTGTTGCTTCCTTATCTTGACCAGCAAATACCGTAACAAGACGTTGAGGCAATTTATCATAATGTAATGCGTGTGAAGCTGCTGGACGAGCTACGCCTCCTGCACAACCACATACAGAATTCACCATCACTAATGTGGTTCCTTGTTGTTGTAATACTTCATCAACCTCTTCTGCAGTTGTTAGTTGTTGATAGCCAGCTTGTTCAATTTCACTGCGGGCTTGATTAACTACATCGTTCATATATAAATCAAAATTTAAATCCATATGATTCACCTTTCATTTTAAAAAGACTTTCCTTTATTCTACTAATATTGACAGCAATCTTCAATAAGCTTGTTTACTCGAAATGATATAACACAAAAAGCATGAAAACAAAATCAAAGTTGACTACGTTTTCATGCCTGCAAAATATTAATAAATATTTGTTGTCTCTATCGTATATTGTTCAATGCGTTTTTTAACGTGTGACATAAACTTACCTGTTTGTACCCCATCAAGTATTCTATGATCAATTGAAATACATAAATTTACCATGCTTCTAACAGCTATCATATCATCAATAACTACAGGTTTTTTAATGATTGATTCAACTTGTAAAATGGCTGCTTGAGGATGATTGATAATACCCATAGAAGAAACAGAACCAAATGTACCTGTGTTATTTACAGTAAATGTACCGCCTTCCATGTCAGCTTGTGTTAATTTTTTTGTCCGTGCTTTATTTGCTAAATCATTAATTTCTCTAGCAATACCTTTAATTGATTTTTCATCCGCGTGTTTAATCACTGGCACATATAACTTATCATCATCAGCTACTGCTATAGAAATGTTTATGTCTTTATGAATGATGATGTCTTCACCGTCCCAACTACTATTAAGAATAGGATTTGCTTTTAAAGCGTCTGCCACGGCTTTTACAAAGAATGCAAAGAACGTTAAGTTATAACCCTCTTTTTCTTTAAAGTTATTTTTATAATGATTTCTTGTTTGAACTAAGTTTGAAGCATCTATTTCAACCATCATCCAACCGTGTGGTATTTCTGTTACACTAGTTACCATATTTTGCGCGATGGCTTTTCTGACACCGTTGACAGGAATACTTGATGGTTGCAATGACTCAGTCTTAGAAGTTGTATTTCTAGTTGCTGTCGTAGCTTTAGTTTGTTGCTTTTCTTGACTTGTGTTATCGTTGTGTTGTTGAATATATTTTAAAATATCTTTCTTGGTTACACGTCCCTCAAATCCTGTACCTATTACTTGTGTTAAATCTACTTGATGTTCAGCAGCTAATTTGAATACTACAGGTGAAAATCGACCGTTATTATTTTTTGCGTCTGTATCTTGTGATTTATAAGAATTTAAGGCATTTTTTGCAGACTGAGATTCAGTTACGTTATTTTGAGATTTATCATCAATATGGTTATTTGTTTCTCCATGTGTCTCAATACGACAAATAATTGAATCAACGGCAACTGTTTCACCTTTATCAACAAGTATTTCAGTAATTGTACCTGATACTGTTGAAGGGACTTCAGCAGTGACTTTATCTGTGATAACTTCACATAGTGGCTCATATTCATCTACTGAATCTCCAACTGAGACTAACCACGTTTCTATTGTACCTTCATGTACACTTTCACCTAACTTTGGCATTTTTACATCCATTTTTATACACTCCTTAAAATGACGCAAGTTCACGCATTTTCGCTTCAATTTTTTCAGGATTCATCATTACTTCGTTTTCTAAAGAGGGTGAAAATGGCATTGAAGGTACATCTGGACCAGCTAATCTCATGATAGGTGCATCTAAATCAAAGAGACAGTTTTCAGCTATAATTGCTGCGACCTCTGACATAACACTTCCTTCTAAATTATCCTCTGTGACCAACAAGATTTTGCCATTTTGTTTTGCATGTTGAATGATTGTTTCCTTATCTAATGGATATATGGTTCTTAAATCGACAACTTCAACACTAATGCCATCTGCTGCTAATATATCAGCTGCTTGCAGACAATAATTAACACATAATCCGTATGTAAATACAGTTATATCTTGTCCTTCTCTTTTTACATCTGCTTTTCCAAGTGGCACCGTATAATAGCCTTCAGGAACTTCTTCTTTTAAAAAACGATAAGCTTTTTTATGTTCGAAGAATAATACTGGGTCATTAGATGCAATGGATGATAATAATAATCCTTTAGCATCATAAGGGGATGATGGTATAACAACTGTTAATCCAGGCGTTGAAGCAAAAATACTTTCGATGCTTTGCGAGTGATACAAACCACCATGAACACCTCCACCAAAAGGTGCGCGAATTGTGATAGGACAATTCCAATCATTATTGGATCGATAGCGCATTTTTGCTGCTTCACTAATAATTTGATTTGTAGCTGGTAAAATAAAGTCTGCAAATTGAATTTCAGCAATTGGTCGTTTACCTAAAGCTGAAGCACCAATCGCAGTACCTACTATATTTGATTCGGCTAAAGGTGTATCAATTACACGTTCAACACCATATTTTTCTTGTAAGCCTTTTGTTGCACCGAAGACACCACCCTTAACACCTACATCTTCACCAAGAATAAAGACATTTTCATCCTTTTCCATAGCGATATCTTGAGCTTGTAGAATAGCATCTAAATAAGATAATTTAGCCATTTTGACTACTCCCTTCTTCATATACATGTGTGTAAGCTTCTTCTACATTAGGGTAGTCTGCAGCTTCGGCATCTTTAGTTGCTTGATTGATGATATGTTTATGTTCATTTTCTATTTTATCTAACCATGTTTGATCAATAATGCCAGTGTCCAGTAAGTAAGATTTAAATTTTACATTACAGTCATTTGCTTTTAATCCCTCTTTAATACTTTTACTGCGATACTGATCGTCATCGTCAGAAGAATGCGGTGTCATTCGAGCTGTAACGGCTTCTATTAACGTTGGGCCATCACCATTTAATGCACGTATTCTAGCTTCTTTCATGGCAGCATAAACAGCAATTGGATCGTTACCATCAACTGTAATCCCTTTTATACCATAGCCTATTGCCCTATCTGATAATTTTTCGGCAGCGTATTGTAATGAATCAGGCACTGAAATTGCATATTTGTTATTGATAATAACACACACTAAAGGCAACTTATGCACACCAGCAAAGTTTAGACCTTCATGGAAGTCACCTTGATTAGTACTTCCTTCACCGATAGTTGCCACAGCTATATTTTCTTTTTTATCCATCTTCAGTGCTAGCGCTGCACCAGCTGTATGTGGAATTTGAGTCCCTACAGGAGAACTTTGGGAAAGCATACCTTTTGCTTTATAGCCATAGTGGGCAGGCATTTGTTTCCCTCCAGAGTTAACATCATCTTTTTTACCAAATGAATTTAACATAATTTGATAAGGGCTCATACCCATATACGTTACAAAAGCTAAATCTCGATAATAAGGTGAGGAAATATCTCCTTCTTTAAGTGCGTAAGCCATACCAATTTGAGTCGCTTCTTGCCCTTGACCACTGACAACAAAAGGTATTTTACCAGCTCGATTTAATAACCATAAGCGCTCATCTACTTTTCTTCCTAAATCCATTCCTTTAAAAATGGCTTTTAAATCATCTTCGGTTAATCCGACAGATTGATAATCTTTCATTGTATTTCCTCCTAATTAAACGTGAATAGCTCTATTCTCTATTTTCAATCCTGCTTCCATCAATATTTCTGACATGGATGGATGTGCATGTGTTGTTAATCCTAATTCTAACGCAGAACCATTCATAAATTGTAATAATGCAGCCTCATTAATTAGTTCGGTAACATGTGTTCCAAACATTTGTATACCAATGATTTCCTTATCATCTGCACGAACTATAACGTCGATAAATCCAGCTTGATTGTCCGCTGACACTATCATTGCTTTACCATTTGCACGAAGTGGTAATGTATAGCGTTCGAATTCAATATCTTGTACTGTTGCATCATTATCATTCATTCCTATAGAAGCGATTTCTGGGTATGTATATACACATTTAGGCATTAATTGATAATCTATAGGAATAGGATTATGTTCAAACATATGTTCTACGGCAACGATACCTTCTTTCGAGCCAACATGTGCGAGTTGTAATTTACCTATACAATCTCCGGCTGCATATATATGTTGTTCTTCAGTTTGTTGAAATTTATTGATATTTATATAACCTGCATCATTACAAGTGATCTTAGTGTTGTTTAACCCAATATCTAAAGTGTTAGGTTTACGACCAACTGCAACTAACACTTTATCAACATTAATTATTTGGTTATCCTTCAATGTAAAATCGATTTTTTCTGTTGTAATATTAACTGTATCTTTAGTTAATTCTACATTTAAATGAAAATGTACACCACGTTGTTCTAATGCTTTTTGAATGGCTTGAGAAATACGCTCACTCTCAGTAGGCAGTACGCGAGATGATGATTCAATTACATGTACATGAACACCTAAATCAATCATAAGTGAAGCAAATTCTAAACCAATGACACCAGCACCAATAATGGCTATGCTGTGAGGTAATGTATCTAGATTCAATACATCATCACTCGATAATACAGTGTGATGATCAAAAGGTAAAAATGGTAATTCTGTTGGTCTAGAGCCAGTTGCGATAAGTACAAATTGATTTGTCAGTAATTCTGATTGCCCATCAGTATATTCTACGGAAATCGTTCCACTTTGAGGTGAGAATATTGAACTCCCTAAAATTCGGCCAGTTCCATTAAAAATATCAATATGATTTTGTTTCATTAAATGCTGAACACCTTGGAACATTTGATTAACTATTTGCGTCTTCCGTTGCATAATTTTGTTGAAATCAATGGAAAAATCATTAATTTTTATGCCATATTCACTACTTTGTGTAACTGTATGTGCAACTTCGGCAGATTTCAATAAAGATTTGGTTGGTATGCATCCTTTATGCAGACAAGTACCACCAAGCAATTGTCGTTCAACAATTGCTACTTTTTTACCAAGTTGTGATGCCCTAATTGCGGCAACATAACCTGCAGTTCCACCGCCTAACACGACTAAATCATATTGGTTTTTTGACATTGATAAAACTCCCGTCTTTACAACTTCATTTTTAACTACGCATTTATGAAGTTCAATGACTTTTAAATATAGTTATATATTAATTTCACTAAATCATTTTACAACATGTAATTTAACAAAATGAAGAATTATTCTTTATTTTGATATTTATTTACTCTTAAAGCTATAAAACTCAAAAATTATTTGCGTACTGTATAGTTTATGTTTTTGTTTAACTTAAACTTATAGCTAAATGAATTGAATCGATAATTGTTTGTAATTGATCAGATCTTGATGTATAGGAAATTGGTATTGCTGCTCCAAGTAGAATACTCGCTACTTGAGCATGACCTATCAATGTGAATGATTTATAAATGGCATTACCAACATCTATATCAGGAACAAGTAATGCATCAACTTCACCAGCTACCTCAGACATTTCATTTTTTTGAATAGCAATATTTTTGTCAATAGCATTATCCAAAGTGATTGGACCATCTACGGTAATAAAGCGTTCGTTCATTTTAGCAAAGTGCTCTTTTAATTTTGCGGCATCAATCGAAGACGAGATTTTCACAAAAGGTTGGTTAACCGATGATAAAATGCCAATATTAAAATGATCATACTCCATTGATTGCGCAAAACGTTTCAAATTAAAAATTGTGTTTATTTTTGTTTTATATTCCGGAAAACGTTGATATACGACATCACTTAAAACTAACGTCTTATAATATTGTGGTAAATCAAAACAAGCAATGTGATTAAATGATTGAGAAGCATTGCCAAATGCTTGTGTTAAAAACTTTTTAAAACGGGTTGTAGATATATTGCCTTTAACCAAAATGCTTGTTGAATCTTTTTCCAAATCTTGGCTACAAGAATAAAATAAATCTCGCAAATTATCATTTAATTTAAAGTGAATACGTCTTAATAATTGAATATCTAAATCATAAGAACGTATTAACTCGGAAGCATCCTCAATATCATATATATAAATATGTGCGTGTGTCGTTTTTAAAAGATTAATAATTGCAGCAATATATTTTTCTTCATTTGCAAATAAAATTCTTATATTTCCAGTAAAATTTTCTTTTTTCTGAATCAATTGTTTATAATGCATACGACTCAGCTCCACATCATTATTATTATGTTTAAGTTTGACGTTGATTTTGTGATATCATTTCTTTTGCATTTTCACGTGTTAAATCAGTAACATGTGCACCCGAGATCATGCGCGCGACCTCATTAATACGTTCTTCATTTTTTAACTCTTTCACATGTGTTGTTGTGCGACTATCATCCGAGGCTTTACTTATTAATAGGTGGTGATCACTCATAGAAGCTACTTGTGGCAAATGCGAAATACATATAACTTGTATATAAGAAGCGATATCTTGCATTTTTTCTGCCATTTTTTGAGCAGCTTGTCCTGAAACACCTGAATCTACTTCGTCAAACAAAATAGCTGTTTGACCTCTTGATTTAACAAAAATACTTTTTAGTGCAAGCATGATACGTGATAATTCACCGCCTGAAGCAACTTTATTTAAGCTTTTTAATGGTTCTCCTTTATTAGGACTTATTAAGAACTCTACAAACTCAATACCGTCTTGATTCGGTTCTTCAAGTGGTTGAAAGGCAATTTCTAAATTTGCATCTTTCATTTGTAAATTGCGAATTTCCGCAACAATATGATCTCTTAATTCAAGAGCAACATTTCGTCGTTCCTTAGATAACTGTTGTCCTTTATCATAAACCCTATCTTTAAGTATGTTAATCTCTTCTTTTAGTTGTGCCGTACTTTCTTCGTAGTTTTCAATTTTTGAAATTTCATGTTCGAGCTTACTTTGATAAGTGATCAAACTAGGAATATCCTTGCCATACTTTCGTTTTAAATTATTTAATAAATTCATTCTAGATTCTGCTTCATTTAATACTTGCTCATCAAATTCTGTATTAGTCATGTCATCATATAGCTCGTGTTTAGCATCTTCTAAAGTATAGTAGAATTGATCTACTTCCTCTTTAAGTTTTTGGTATTTATTTGGCAAAATGTCATTAATAACTTGTAATTGATTGCTAAACTCATATAAACGATCGGTTATGGCATTGTCATCTGTTAATGTAATATGAGCGTTATTTAGTGCAATGCTTAACTTTTCAGAATTTTGAATACGATTAATGTCACTTTCTAGTTGTTCTTCTTCATCTTCTTTTAATTGAGCTTCTTGTAATTCTTCATACTGAAACTTCATTAAGTCTAAACGTTGCAGTAGTGCTTGATCAGCAGATTCAAGCTCTTCAAGTTCTTTTTGTTTCTGTTTATAAGAACGAAATATGTCTTGATACTGCTCTTTTAACTTTAAGTATTTATCTTCGGCATAATCATCAAGTAATTTTAAATGATATTTTTGCTTTAATAAGGATTGCGTTTCATGTTGACCATGTATATCTAATAATTCTTGCATAACTTTACGTAAATCTTGAAGGGTAACGGTTTGATTATTTAAGCGACAGATACTTTTACCAGAGCTAAATATTTCACGTTTCACTAACAAAAAATCTTCATCGATATCTATGCCAAGTTCGGAAAGTATCGAAATGGCTTCAATGCTATTATCTATGTCGAAGATACCTTCAATAATGGCTTTCTTTTCGCCATGACGCACAAAGTCGGATGACGCTCTCATACCAATTAATTGTCCTATGGCATCAATAATAATAGATTTTCCAGCACCTGTTTCACCACTCAAAACAGTTAGTCCATCAGAAAATTGAATTTCTAATTCGTCAATGATGGCAAATTGTTTGATTGATAAATTCTGTAGCATACATTCATCGCATCCTTATAATAAGTTAAAAATTCGAGATTTAATCTCATTACTAGCATTTTCATCTCTACAAATGAGTAAACATGTGTCATCGCCACAAATTGTTCCTAGCACTTCTGGCCAATCAATTTGATCCAGAATGGCACCAATCGATTGTGCATTGCCTGGTAATGTTTTTAAAACTAAAAGATTACCAGTACCTTCTATATTTACAAATGAGTCCATAAGGTATCTTCCCAATTTTTCAAGCGGATGATATCTTCTATCGTTAGGCAAGCTATAAACATAATGACCTGATGGTGCTGGAACTTTAATAAGTTGTAATTCTTTAATATCTCTTGAGACAGTAGCTTGTGTTACATTGAGTTCATATTCATTCAAACGTTTAACTAATTCATCTTGAGTTTCTATTTGTTCGTTTGAAATAATTTCTCTTATTTTTATATGTCTTACAGATTTTTTAGCCAATATGAACACCTCTATTTACGAATATTTATACATTTATCTTATCACAATGCTAAAAGAACTACTACTAATGCTATTATGAATAGATATTTGAATTTGAACATAAAATAGTGTGAGTGTGTTGTGTACAAATGATTGACGAGAGATGTTTGATTCAAAATAATACGCTATTAACTAGAATATTTAGGTTGTGGCTAGAAAACCATTTATACATTTTGCAATTGTTTTGAATATTTATAAGTTGACTAGTTTCGTACAGAAAAACAACAAAAGGATACCCCTTTTGTTGTTATGTTATAATTGATTTTAATGATCACGTGTATAAAATAATTCAACGATATCTTTTAGCTGACTTATATCATAATCCTCTTTAAGTTGCTCAAGTTCATTTAGGGCAGCATTTTTATGCATTGTTAATTTTTCTTCGGCACCATCTTTTCCTAATAATGAGACATACGTACTTTTATGATTATCTATGTCGCTGCCAATTTTTTTACCTAATTTTGATTCTTCTCCATAAACATCAAGTAAATCATCTTTGATTTGAAACATTAATCCTAAATGTTGGCTAAATAAATTAAGATGCTCTGCAACATGCTCATTGACTTGAGCAATATCAGTTGCAGCCATGACAGCAAAGGTAAGTAACGCACCAGTCTTAGCTCTATGAATTTGTTCTAATGTTGAAATATCCACTGCCTGAGTCTCACTTTGCATATCAAGTGCTTGTCCACCGACCATGCCTAGATGACCACTTGCAAAAGCTAAACGTTGTATTAATTTAACTTTAATATCGTTATCAAGTTGAGTATCATTTGAAATGACATCAAAAGCTTTAGTTAATAGTGCATCACCTGCTAAAACTGCTTTCCATTCGCCAAATACTTTATGGTTAGTTAACTTACCACGACGATAATCATCATCATCCATAGCAGGTAAATCATCATGTATAAGCGAGTACGTATGTATCATTTCTAAAGCAGCTGCTGTAGCTAATCCTAATTGATAATCTTTGTTCAACATATCCAATGTAAGAAGAAGTAATAGCGGGCGAACGCGTTTACCCCCTGCATTAATTGAATATTGCATGCTTTCCTCAAGGTTTGTACCGAGCTTTGACTGAGGAATAAGATCGTCTAATACTTGGTTGACTTGTGAAATTAAGTCATTCTTCGATAGGTTCGTCATCATGATCTTCCTTTGATTCGTCTTTCATTAAATCATTCACTTTTTGCTCGGCTTCTTTTAAGGTAGTATCACAAGCAGCTGATAATGTCATGCCACGTTGATATAGGGCTAAAGATTCTTCTAACGACACCGTTTCATTATCTAATTTTGTAACGATATTTTCTAGTTCTTCCATCATTTGTTCAAAACTTTGCTGATCTTTACTCATTGTCACACCTTACTTTCTTAATAGTAGCTTCTACTTGACCATCTTTCATATTTAAAGTGATATCATCATTAACCGTTAAATCATGTGTGCTTGTCACAACTTGATTATCTTTGTGAATAATTGAATAACCTCGTAACATTGTATTGGTTGGGCTTAAATGATTAAGTTGTTCAACTTGATTATGCAATAATGTGCTAAATTGTTTTAACTGGTGCTGTATTATTTTTGTTAAATTGGTTTCAAGCTGATTCGTTTGTCGTTGTTCAGTTAATATATGCTGTTTGAAATTTTTGATGTTAAATCGTTGCTGTATTATTTGTAAATTTTGCTTTTGCTCTTTAAGCTTTGTAATTATTTTTAAATTTAACTGTTTTTCTAAATCATCACGTCGTTGTATCTGTTGATCGTACAATAATGAAGGTTGCTTAAATTTATAATATGATGAGATATGTTGTAATTGTTTGCGATGCTGTTTAATACGTTGTCTTATATATCGAGTTAATGTAAATTGTTGCTGTTTAATTTGTTGCATAAGATCATATTGATCTGGTGTTGCTATAACAGCAGCTTGTGTTGGTGTGGCTGCACGGATATCAGCAGCAAAATCACTTAAAGTAAAATCTGTTTCATGGCCAACTGCCGAAATAATAGGAGTTTGGCAATTATAAATTGCTCGAACAACTTCTTCTTCATTAAAGTTCCATAAGTCTTCAATAGATCCACCACCACGTCCAACGATAATTGTGTCAACATTTAAACTATCAGCATATCGAATTTTTTCAATGATATCTTGCTTTGCTTGTGTTCCCTGAACAAGTGTACTAATGGGAATCTTTTCGACTAATGGATATCGACTTTCTATTGTTGTTTGAATATCACGAATAGCTGCACCAGTGCTTGCGGTTAGAATGGCAATTTTTTTAGGATATTTTGGAATTGATTTTTTATATTGTTGGTCGAAAAGGCCTTCTTTAGTTAATTTCTTTTTCAATTCTTCAAGGCGTTGGTATAAATTACCTATACCATCTAATTGCATTTTATTGACATAGATTTGATAGTTGCCACGGCGTTCGTATACTGAGACGCGTGCCTCAATGAGCACCTCGTCTCCTTCTTTAGGATCGAAATTAATTTTCGCTGCGTTACCTTTAAACATCATTGCGCTAATAACACTATTTTGATCTTTAACATTGAAATAGAGATGGCCACTTGAATGACGTTTAAAATTTGATAATTCACCTTTAATTAATACAGATTGCAAATGTGGATCTTGATCAAACTTATATTTGATGTATTTAGTTAATGTACTGACACTTAAATATTCTGTCATAAATTATCACTCAATTACTGTTAATTTATATTGCTTAAAACACCATTGATAAATTTATAATGATCATCATCACTGAATTGCTTTGTAAGTTCCACCGCCTCATTTATGATCACTTTTGGTGGCGTATCACTATGCAGTAATTCAAATGTTGCCATTCTTAAAATAATACGATCCGTTTTTAATAAACGATTTAATGACCAATCTTTTAAATGAGGTTCAATTGCTTTATCCAATATTGGCTCATGGTCTTTCACACCAGTAACCAACCAATGGATAAAGGTGAAATCTAAGTCAGGATGATCATCTTTAATAAAATTTATCGCTTCACTAATGCTTAAATCACTATCTTTCATTTCGAGCTGGAATAGTGTTTGAAATGCTTGAGTTCTTGATTCTTTTCGACTCATAAATAACTCCTTCTATTGTGTGTCTTATTTCTCAACTGTAATATGTGTGATGTGCACATTAATTTGATTTAATTCAATTGCCGTCATTGTTTTTATAGAATTAAAGATAGCGGATTGAATGTTACTTGCCGCTTTGGAAATTTTAGTGCCATGTTTTAAAGAACAGTAAACATTAATGTTAATGCCTTCCTCTTTAGCATCTATTTTTAATAGTTTATTAAAGTTTTTATGGTTAATTTTTTCTAAGTTTGTATTTTTTAAGTCAGCAAAATGTCCTGATATACCTTCTACTTCAGACGTCGCTATAATGGCAATCACGGATAAAACTTCTGGTGCGATTTCAACTTTACCTAAATTTTTATTTGTATAATCTGCAACATTTACCATAAATCGTACCTCCTAATTAATTTTCATCAGACATGACATTGTTCTGTTCTAAGAATTTAGTATTAAATAAACCACTTTGGAAAATATCATTCGTTAATAATTTTAAATGGAATGGAATAGTAGTATCAATACCTAATACTAAATATTCACTTAAAGCTCGAATTCCTGTATTAATGGCTTCACGTCTTGTTGGTTCATGAACGATAAGCTTTGCAACCATAGAATCATAAAATGGTGGTATAGTATAGTTTGTATAGCATGCTGATTCAACTCTCACTCCAAAGCCACCTGGAGCTAAGTATTGTGTAATCTTTCCAGGTGATGGCATAAAATCTTTATATGGATTTTCAGCATTAATACGAAATTCAATGGCATGCCCATTAATTTTTATATCACTTTGTGTAAATGGTAATGCTTCACCCATGGCCACTTTTAATTGAAGTTTGACTAAGTCAATGCCTGTTACCATTTCAGTGACAGGATGTTCAACTTGAATTCTTGTATTCATTTCCATGAAATAAAATTGATCATCATCTAAATCATAAATAAATTCTACCGTTCCTGCATTTTCATAGTTAACTGCTTGTGCTGCTCTCACTGCAGCAGCACCCATTTCCTCTCTTTTAGCTTCAGTTAGAATAGGTGATGGGGATTCTTCAACTAACTTTTGCATGCGTCGTTGGATTGTGCAATCGCGTTCTCCAAGATGAACTACATGTCCAAATTGATCACCAATAATCTGAATTTCTATATGTCGGAAATTCTCTATGAATTTTTCAAGATATAATCCCCCATTACCAAATGCAGTCTCTGCTTCTTGTTGAGTCATCTTATATCCTTTTTCTAATTCTTGATCATTACGTGCGACACGAATGCCTTTGCCGCCGCCACCTGCAGTCGCTTTAATTATTACTGGATAACCAATATGATTAGCAATTTGTTTAGCATCATCAATCGACTGTAATAATCCTTCGCTACCTGGTACTACAGGTACATTTGCTGCAATCATTTCCGCTTTTGCTACATCTTTAATCCCCATTTTTTGGATAGATTCAAAGCTAGGTCCAATAAATTTTAATTGACAGGCTTCGCATAACTCAGCAAAGTCTCCATTTTCAGCTAAAAATCCATAACCTGGATGTACGCCATCACAGCCTGTTGACGTAGCAATTGATAAGATATTTGGAATATTTAAATAAGAATCTTTTGACTGAGTAGGACCAACGCAATATGCTTCATCAGCAATTTGAGTATGTAATGCGTCTTTGTCCCCTTCAGAATAGATTGCAACTGTTTGGATACCTAAATCATGGCATGCACGTATGATGCGTACGGCGATTTCACCACGATTTGCAATTAATACTTTTTTCATCATTTCACCTTAAATAACGGTTGGCCATACTCTACCATTTGTCCGTCTTCTACTAATATTTCTACGATTTCACCTGTAATCTCAGCTTGAATTTCATTGAATAATTTCATAGCTTCTAATATACAAACGGTTGAATCATTTGTAACTTTATCTCCGACTTGAACATAAGCTTCTTCTTCTGGAGAAGGTGACTTATAAAATGTGCCAACCATTGGTGCATTTATTGTATTATAGTTTTCATCTGAATGTGGTTTTTCAGCAGTAGCAGCATCGTTTTGACTAACAGGTGAGGCTGAGTTTGATTCACTTGATTGATAAACAGGTGCAGCTTGAGTTGTATATTGTGGTGTAATGATTTCAGTTTCTTTTTCTTTTTTTAGACTAACTATATTATCTTTTTCTTGAATGTTGATTTCAGTTAAGTTTGATTGATCAAGAATTTCAATTAATTCTTTGATTTCTTTAAAATTCATATGAATGACTCCTTAAGATTGTTTTCCTTTACTCGTATATTTTACTGGACTGCTAGAGTCAATTCAAGCAAGGGATGTTTATTACTATGAAAATCAAAATAAAAGTGAGCTAAGACAGTTTATGTTTGCCTCAGCTCAACTCATAATGATAATAGATGGCGTGCTAAAATAGCATTATTAATATGCACAAATAATGGTCTATATCGTGTGCTTAATTCAATGTTGTATTACAAGGACTATCCTCTTGAAATGTAGCTACCATCACCAGTATTAATAATTAAAGTGTCCCCTTCATTGACAAATAATGGGACGTTTAAAGTATATCCTGTTTCAACTGTGGCAGATTTAGTAGCACCAGTTGCAGTATCACCTTTAATACCTGGTTCAGTTTCAGTTACTACTAACTCAACTGTTTTAGGTAATTCAACTCCAATTGTTTCGCCTTCATAAGATTGAATTTGAACTTCCATGTTTGCTTTTAAGTAATTTAATTCATCTTTTAAATAATCTCCAGATAATTCAGTTTGGTCAAATGTTTCATTGTCCATAAATACATGGTTATCTCCGTCAGCATATAGATATTGCATACGACGATTTTCAATCATAGCTTGTTCGACTTTTTCACCAGCGCGGAAAGTTTTTTCTTGAATAGCACCTGTTCTTAAGTTACGTAATTTCGAACGAACAAAGGCAGAACCTTTACCTGGTTTTACATGTTGGAAGTCGATAACTTTCCAAATAGCATTATCTACAGAAATTGTTAAACCTGTTTTAAAATCATTAACCGAAATCATTCAGTTTCCTCCTCAATTATACGCTTTCTATAAAATAATAAGGTCTTTCGTACATTTAGTAAAGACTTCGCAGCCATTTTCTGTAATTAAAATGTCGTCTTCTATTCGAACACCACCAAGACCTTCAACATAAATACCTGGTTCAATGGTAACACAATTATTAACTTTTAATGTATTATTCGTGTTTTTTGATAACAAAGGCCCTTCATGAATGTCTAATCCGATACCATGCCCTAAAGAGTGACCAAACGCGTCCCCATAGCCATGCTTGTCAATATAATCTCTTGCCAAAGCATCAGCTTGTTGTGTGGTCATACCTGCTTTAATTTGATTGATTGCTAATTGCTGTGACTCTAATACAATATTGTATATTTCTTTCAATTGAGCTTTAGGTTTTCCTATGCCGAATGTACGTGTTATATCAGAACAATAACCATGATAATATGCTCCGAAATCTAAAGTAATCATATCCCCTTGCTCAATGATTTTATCACTAGCCACACCATGTGGTAATGCACCACGATAGCCCGATGCAACAATCGTATCAAATGATGGTCCATCTGCACCAAGATGTAGCATTTTACTTTCTAATAAAGCTTTTATTTCTTTTTCAGTCATGCCTGCTTTAGCGACGGTTAAAATATAATTATATGTATCGTCAACGATATGTGCTGCTTCTTTAATGAGGTCGATTTCAGCGGATGATTTTATTTCACGAATCGTTTCGATTTCATTTGCAATTGAACTAAAAGTAATCGTATTATCTTGTAATGATTTATAGGTATCGTAACTTACTAAATGCCCCTCGAAACCAATTATGGAGAAGCCCTTATCTAGTAGCACTTGTTTTACTTCTGTGATAAGATCATGCGTACGATTTATAATTTCAAAATCAGTTGCCTGTTCTGTAGCTTGTTTAATATATCTAAAATCTGTGATTAATATATTTTGTTGCTGACTAATAATTAAAGCGCCGCTTGTGCCAGTAAACCCAGATAAATATCTGCGGTTAAAATCGGATAATATCACAATAGCATCTAACTTTTTAGCATCTAATATCTGTTGGCGTACTTGGGATAATTTACTCATAATTAATCCTCCTTAGTTAACATTTGTAGTATTTTTATCTATACTTTAAAATGATAGCATAATAATTGGAGAAATAAAGTGATATTCAAACAGGGAGATACGTATGAAAAAAATAGTTTTGGCAATCGGTGCGTCGTTACTCTTAGCGGGTTGTGGATCTCAAAATTTAGGACCACTTGAAGATAAAACGACACAGTTAAGAGATGATAATCATCAGCTTAAATTAAAAATTCAAGAATTAAACAGTGAAGTTACATCAGAAAAAGAAAAAGTTAAAGCTTTAGAAAAAGATAAAAATAATAAAAAACAAGCAGCATCAAATAACCAAGAAGCTAAATTTCTTAAAGCTTCTGCTGAATATTATCAACAAATTACTAAGGCTATAGATATGTATAATAAACTTGATTTGACTAAAACTTCATCTAAGGTTAAAAAAGAGAACTTAGACAAATTAGATGAAATCGATAATAAACTTTCTGAAGCCTATTCAAATTATCAATCTTCTGTGAATGAGCATGATTTAAATAGTGATAATAAGAAAAAACATAAAGTTATCAAATCATTAAATAAAGATTTAACATCAGCTTTAGATGATATCAAATCTGGATATCAGTCAAAGGATACTAAGAAATTAAAAAAAGGACAATCAGAACTTGGACAAGTTAATTTAAGTGACAATCAAACAACAAAATAAGCAATGAATTATATCGAGGAGTTTTAATGTGAAAAATTTTATATTTTATCTTGTTCTAGCTATAGCAGCTATAGGATTAATCTTGAATTTTAATGTATTCGTAGTTTCATTTGCCAAGACAATTTTTGGGCTTATCATTATCATCATAATTATTTATTTAATTTACTATTTCTTCTTTTTGACTGAGGATCAGCGCAAATACCGTCGTGCTGTAAGAAAATATCGAAAAAGACATCGTAAATAAGTACAATAAAACAGGGTCTGGGACATTAAGTTCTTAAACAATATAAAAAAGACAATTTCTATTAAAATTATTTGATAGAAATTGTCTTTTCCCTTATGTATTAGATAATAAATTATACGAAAATGACTAATTTTTTAGCATTTAAAGGTAAAATTACATGTTAATACGTAGTATTTAAGGTGAGACTCCTGAGGGGGCCCAACAAAGAGAAAAGCGAAAAGTAATTCGTCGAACAAAGTAAGTTGGGGTGGGGCCCCAACAGATAGGCT